>NZ_CP053627.1:0-75000 GCF_013177435.1 Xylella taiwanensis | reverse complement strand
CATATCAAGAAATAGCAATATAATGACCATAAAACATCGCTTCCGTACACAGAGAGTAATACTGTCACCTTATATTACTATCGTGACTCGCAACAACGGTTTCGATACATCCCTTCAAATCATTTTTATCTCGATAAAATATAATTAAAAATGTGTAACTATCTTTTTTCTTGACCAATGAGATACCTTAGAGGCCACATTTGGCATTTGGTACATTTTCCCAACCTCCAACAATTCTGTGAAAAGCGATACCATCGATACATTTCCATTTCTCCTTGTTTTCTTCGGTCATCCGACTTCCTTCATTAACAACAAGTGCATTCGTCTTTTCTTTTTTTACACTCAAGTTAATTATAGATTTATTTGCATCTTTTTTATTAGTGAACTCCGTTATTTTCTTCTCTATATTCGTTTCTTGTATGATCGTTTTTTCGATTTGAACTTGTACTACTCCAACTGTGGCACCAGTGATCATTCCAATGAGTGCCAATATCCGCCATGGAACCGATCTAAGAGAATTATTCAGTGATGCAAAATATTTATTTTTTGATTTCATATTAAAAGTCATAGTATCTTTAATGGCAATCACGATTAAAAAATTCTTTTATGGAAATACTCTCGAGCCGCTATAGAGGCGACTGAGCTTATCCAGTCTTTGTGCCCCAAGGAGTTAAATTAACAGACTCTTAAATATTTTTCTGTGATTGATTAGTTGATATGAAATTTATTTTTGACAAACTCCAGAAATACATTATGCAATAATCGCATTGGATATCGCTTGAAATCCTTCCAAGCACATATGTTCTTATTCCATTACTAAATCAGTCAACGGATCCCATTAAGTGCAGCAAATAAATAAAATAAAATTTCCTCATAATCACATATCGAAGATGCTTATTAAAGCATTTATTTTTCAGAACAGGCAATACCTCGTAAGGTACCACGCATTCTATGTTTAACATGAAAGCACGTTTTTTCGTTTTCACCTGTACTGACTCAGATTATCGGTAATAGTATTTCCAATTTTAAAAAATTTTATTCATACCTTTCCGAAAATTTGTTTCACGATCTTACCGCGAATAAAGATAAAAAATGAAGATGGTAGAAAAACGTCATTTCATTGGAATAAACCGATAAAATACTCATTATAAAAATAGAAATCCTTTACTACCGATCTGAGGAGAGACTTCAAGCTGGACAATATATTGAGTCAGAATTCTAGTCACAACACTGATCTCGCCTTGCAATAACTGGCACAGATCAATAACTGCAACTGCACAAAACACCACGCCGCCCATAGACACAGATCAAAAATTCACTGTCGCTCGGCTATCTCCTTTTCACAAACCCATCCGTTCACACACTCAATAACGGCAAATCCAGTGATCGGGTTACCACCCCAAACACTTTGCTTTAATCAGGTAACACTAAATAATGCTGAGCAGACTGAGTCAACAAATGCCGCCATTCGAGGCTGCGTTTAAAAATGTAACAATCACCGCACCACACAACCACAATACACTTAACTCGCTACGGGCAATCAAAATCGCCAAGACCGTGGCACACGTAACTGCCGATAGACCACACCAAAAACAACAACCAACACCACAGCAATACAAATATCGCCATTTACTTCTATGGACAACTGTAACCAGAAAAATATCGAAGCCTTCAAATTTCGCCATGTGAAATATTCTGGTGACAATACCAACCACTGCACTCTAACCCTGGGTCACCACTACACTAAAGAACAGTAACCGCAGTCACTTCATGCTCACTGGAGCAATAAAATTTCCAAATCGAATCCCACAAAATAACTAAGGAACCATGATTTCAAAGTTGACCAATTATCCATTCAACACGATACGATATCTGTCTTTAATCGATACTTCACACTTGGTCAGTGTGCGCACGGTACCGCCAAAGTCACATCCATAATGACCTTACCCTTGCCAAAAAGACGAAGAAAGGCAACCTACCTAAGTACAGGGCACACACAAGCTGACCATGACAGAATTAAATGTGCACATGGAAGCATACTAGAGATGATGCCATCGACATCAAACTCTTACCCATTGGAGAAAAATACATTGTTACAAACTTAATTAGCCTTGACTTGTTCGTACTGATCTTGGTGCCGCTGCACTAGAGGTCATCACTGACTAAGCAGCTTATCAAATAATGGTGGTATCAAATGTCAACTGATGACGCGATTGCTTGCTGTACACCCCGATGATAAACACCTTTATATAGTTTCTTTAAAAGACACGCTAATGAGTTTCTCCAGATGCACATCGGCATGAGGCAAGAGTTTCAGCGATGGAATCCTCTGTTTGATTCGCGGGTTTGATCAGATTATTGAGCAAAATGCTGAAAACCAGTGGGTAATTATCCACTGCTGTCACATAGCCGCTCAGCGATGAAATCCCCGTCATAGAACCAGTCTTGGCAATCACCTTACTCTCTGCAACCGTACCACGCATCCGATTTCGCAACGTACCTCCGATGAGGCGATCAGGCTGACCGGCCACAGGCAACGAAGCATACAATGCTGCAAACCAAGGTTTCTTGCGCGCCGCAAGTAGGATATCGGTCAAGATCCGAGAGGTAACAAGATTATAACGGGACAAGCCAGAACCATCGACCTGAATTAACGACTCGGAATTGATACCATCCGCAGCAAGCACACCCAAAGTAGCCTGCACACCAGCCGAGGCACTCCCCTGATTCAGCGACTTTCGCCCTATCGACTTAAGAAATATTTCTGCCATCGTGTTATTCGAAAGTTTCATGAGAGGGATCGCTAGACTCTCAAGAGATGCAGACTGATGCTTTACTAATATCGATACCTGCTCCGGCGCGGCTTGCCCCACTACTGCATGGCCAGCGACCTCGATTCCGTGGCGTTTCAACGCGATCTGGAAAATATCGGAAACAATCAGGGAAGGTCTCCATACGCTGCGCAATTCTTGTATCGAATCTCCAGGCTTTACCGTTCCAGATACATAAATGTCGTTACTCCCACGGGCTCTTGAAATTGTGACTGCGCTGGTATTGCCATTGACCACACGACTGATCACTTTCACTACATTATTACGAGGTGAAACTGTTATTCTTGGAGCACTATTTCCTGTTTCTACGGCGCTGACGTCAATAATGACAGACCCTGCATCGAAATCTGCGTTTGGGGAAAAAGTCAGCGCTGCTATTTGTGCCGCAAAGTATTTATCTTCATCATCGATCATCCAGCCAGAACCTAATGCGATTGAATCGAACCAAGTATCGTCCAGAACGAGATTGTCATCGATTTTGCTAATCCCTCGTGCTGCAAGATCACTTGCGAGACTGTCGTAGTCATCAGCGCTTAACGTTGGATCCCCCGTTCCTTTTAGATACAAATTACCTGCCAAATGTCCTTCTCTCTGTATTCCGTCCGTCATGAGACTGGTTTCGAACCGATAATCGCCCCCCAGCACCGAAAATGCCGAGTAGAGTGTCACGAGCTTAAGGTTGGAAGCTGGAGACAGTCGATTCTCTGTATTAAGTGCGTAAAGAACATCGCCTGTTTTGGCATCACGTACAGTTAACGCAACGAGACTACCTTCAGTGCTTTTATTGCTTGCAATGATCTTGTCGATGCGTGAGGCCAGAGCCGATCTGGAGATACTACTAGCATCTGACCTTTTGGAAGGTTGATCTTTTGTGGAACCGAAAGTACTGCATCCGACAAATGCAAAAACGATAGGAATCCAAATACCTTTTTTAATTAACAGCGTAAAATAAGAAATTTCATTAAGCAAAAGCATCTGGATGGCCTTTAAGAATCTCAAAACGCAATACATGCTCAAAATTCTATGAATTTTCCTCCGACGTCATTACATTTGATAAATCAGTTTTAACGAGTCACCATATCCTTCGCAGATAGAAAACTCATGTGAACTTCCTCGTTATAGCAGTTCTACAGCCAGCCATGATGTGCACTTTTACCAGAAAATTTATTCTAAAGTTGTGCTCGTTGCTGCATTATGACCATCTGTGAATCGCGTCTTCCTCAGCATCCAAAATCACATAGCCGTTGATGCAGAAATCATTGTAACCCATGTGGTTGCGCCTGCTACACGACCGTATTTCGTTATACGCCTGCAAGAACTCTTTATCGCCCGTCCATTTGGTGCAACAGTCGAACCACTCGGCACTGACGTCAATCAGGTGGTGAACGGTCAGCGTGTCTGCTCTCAGCACGATCGGCCAACATTCGATCAGGTATCCAAATCATCCGAACTTCATCATCATGAAAGGCCGCTTCATCGGTTGCTTCTTACAAAAGCACTGTACCGCTCATTGAGAGTGACTCGACCATTGCTGACAAGTACCTAGCCGAGCATAGCCGTATCTACGTACAGTAACAGCACATCAAGACACCATAAGCATACAGTCGCAATATTCAGCAGAACAGCTATAACATCACCGCTATCCAACCATATCAAAACCTACGACCACTATTTACCAGAAAACAGCAAAACGACCCCAAATTTCGATCAACGATCATTCGCTTGGCCGAAATACCGAAAAATGGACAACGCTCACCACACTGCATTCTCCATCAATGACTTCACCAAACTAGTTGCAAGCAGGTCGACTGCTCTGTTCTTATCTGCATCGTTATTTCTTTTTTTGGTAATTACAACAATCGTGTCACCAACCATGATTTGGAACATGTTTACGATTGATCGAAAACATACATAGATCGCAACCAAAGTCACTACTGATTCGACTCAGCCTCGCATATTCGGACACATCTCAGCCATATGAATAAAGGCGGACATATATAATGACTCAGCCTCGATCTTATCGATCAGACAATTACTTTCTGCATCGAATCAGCAATTTTGCAGATCTGCTTTGAACGCCAAACATCGGATACACACTCAGTCGGAAGACTGCATCACTCAACAAATCAGCAAGCGCGTGATCAATTAAACAATCACTGACGATGAACCCTCAAGTCTGACACAAGAGAGAGTTAACCTTTATTCAATTCAGATCACCTGACACCGGCGTCGACGCTGTAAGGTGCCTTGATGTCACAGCACCGACAAAAGCCAGGAAATTTGTACAGCAATAAGTCCTCACTGAAATACTGGACACAGGTGTATTGCAACGCATCAGTCAACGATGCCACTTCCACCGCCAACAGATCGCTCCGCTTCCGGCTCATTTCGGTATGTCCTGCTCACCTCTAAACGTACATCCTCATGTGATGACACATCGGAACTCGGGGCTCCAGCTCAGCCTGGATGATTTCAAGCACTTCTTGACTTCACTATTAGTCGCCTCTTGTAAGACTCTTGCTTGGCGCTGCACATTCGACATGTGCTGGACATGGCCTGTGATCCAAAGTAGCGCATCTAACACAGCTTTTTTACATGTTGCACACCACCTCGACCACATCAGGATCAGTTTGCATGCTACCCAGCACCGTTTTGCTTCCAACACTTTCGACCAACACACCCGTTGCGATTAAACCACAATGTCAACGACACAATGCGGGCCCAAAAACGATTCGGAAACACCACTCAAAGATTAAAGTTCAAAACATCGTAAAGCCCGCAATACTCAGGATCTTAAGCATGGTACGTCACACTCGACGCAACATCATTGCATTTCCACCATCCCCACGATTAATACCGTAATGGCAATACACGATGGAATCGCACCGAATGGGCTTGCAGCCGACAGCCATCAATGACTCTTCGTACACCACTACCAACAGAATCAACAACGTCACCCGAAAAATGCATCGATAGTCACATCTGACATATGGGGCTATATCAACGGATCATTCAAAAATACACCGCTGATACAAGACAAGATAATCATGAGAGGAAGCATGGCAACCACCAACCGTCCAGGACTCGTCCATCCTGCATCAGCAAGTAGCCTGTATGCGCAGGCTGGCACTTCAGGGCTCGCGAGCTCCCCAGACGACCTGCCCCCACCAGGAAGACACCAACACTAGAAACAACAACATAAGCAACTCAAGCAAAGGGGAAGGAGACAGGTTTCAACTATCCAGGTCAACCCACCTCAAGCACAGCGCTCGGCAGGTGGCGCGCTCGGAGGGATTCGAACCCCCGACCAATGGCTTCGGAAGCCACTACTCTGATCCACTGAGCTACGAGCGCGTAACCGGCGATCATACTAAACCCGGAGCACTCACGCATCCAGGTTTACAATCACCACCTCCAACTGCCTTCAGCTATTTCCGTCTCTGACAACTCACCCGCCATTATGGCTTACGAACGCTTTACATCAGTGATCACCGCGCTGCTCCACTGGCACAACCGCCTTGACCCGTATTGGAAGCTGGCACGGGGCAACCGCCCTGTTGGTTTCTTGCTTCTGCTATGGCCCACTTGGTGGGCACTGTGGTTAGCCGGCGGCGGTGTACCACCATGGTGGACGCTCTGTGTCTTCACCGCTGGTATCTGGTTGACACGCTCAGCCGGATGCGTGATCAACGACTACACCGACCGGTGGCTTGACCCACACGTTGAACGCACCCGTATACGCCCCTTGGTTACCGGTGCCGTCTCACCACGCAACGCCTTGCTGATGTTCGCCGCACTGATGCTGATCGCCTTCGGTCTAGTACTCACCATGAATCGGCTCACCATAATGCTGAGCGTGCCGGGGCTGTTGCTGGCCCTTACCTATCCATACTTAAAACGCTACACCTATCTCCCTCAGGTCTACTTAGGCATGGCCTTTGGCTGGGGTATTCCGATGGCCTTCGCTGCCGTACAAGGAAAAATACCGGCTTTGGCCTGGCTACTGTACGTTGCCAACATTCTGTGGACCACGGCCTATGACACTTGGTATGCGATGGTCGATCGCGACGACGACATCAAAATGGGCGCTAAATCCACCGCGATTCTATTCGCTGACCTAGATCTGATTGCGCAAGGAGTGCTGTACGCACTCATGTTCTTTACCTTGTGGCTGGTCGGCCTACGCGCCACACTCTCGCCAACTTACTGGGTGAGTTTGGCCACAGCCATAACGCTGGTCGGATACCAATTCATCATCGCTCGACGTCGCGAACCCACCGCCTGTTTTCGCGCCTTTCTGCATAACAACTGGGTTGGCATGACCATCTTCGCTGGCATCGCCTTCGGCACAACACACTGACCTTTGCCGATACGACCCGAATAAGCGTAGTAAGCACGCGACATGCACAACGCAGCATCATACAAATCAGGCACCCAGCGCAACATCACTTAGGGCCGCTGCTACTGATCGAACTTCTTAAAATACAACGACGCTCATGACACTGCGGCAATAACACCTCAGCATTGGAATGACAGAAAAACACCTTCGACAGGCTGAATGTACCTATGCAATAGAACGCATGGCGTCGTGAGCGAAACGGACGATATCGGTAAGCACGTGGATCTCGCGCTGATCACCACGCCTATCTGGACCCAGAACATCCGTCACCAACATCACTTGACGGAAATGTATTCAGAATTTTGAGGTACGAGACGCTGAATACACTTTCCATTGCAGCAATCATCATTTGCAACGCATGCTCGACATAATGAGCAAGTTGCGTGTGTACTACACGCTGACTTTGACGAAGCACTTCACGTCGTCAAGAACTGACTCATCTATAGCACTGCTCCATTCCTACCTCGTGTCTTCCAGGCTGCCATTAAGCCACTTTAGTCATTGAATTGTTACCTGCAAAGTATTCGCGCATCTTGATGATCTTGCGCAATCAAACGTTAGTCGTGTCGTTCACCAAAGACCGTTGGGATGCATTAGTTTCAAGACTGAAACGAGTCATCCGCATTTCTTCCGATTCACAACCTCTAGGTTGTGGTCGATCAAAGGCACGATGTGCGCTCTTGCGATCTGATACCGTTCGGTAATAGCACCGCAAGCACTGCGAAGATGTATTGGAAGCATTGGTCATAAACTGGAAAGAAGCCTCTCCATATCGGAGGCGCGTGTCCTCCTGCATCACATTCTATTCGCCGAGATGAACTGAGCAAACGCCTAGACTGACATGCAACAGCGGTAACACTCCTACAGCGGGACGCATCTACCGGACGCAATCAAGCAGACCACACACCTCTGAAAAAATCACTAAACCACGCAATAACCGCGTATACATACGCTCGATTTAGCAGAGATCGATCAGTATTCAAGGCGGTAACTTACTGCAATCCTTTTCCTTACCACGCAGCTTCTCCCAACGCGTACGGCTATTCTGACAACGCCGGTACGCCTCAATTGCTTCTGCGACAGATTGATTGGCCGTTTTACGTGCAGTCTGGATGCGCTGCTGCTGAAGTTGAGCGAGCTTTGCACGGATCTGCGGGATCACTGCAATCGTGGCGCGCTCACCTTCCAAGATCGCAGCGTTACGTTGATCAAAATCGGTCGGACCGATGTCCAGTACTTTGGGTTGAATCACGACGTTAGCGCGCTTGAGTTCGGCTTCACCCAAGCGCTGGCCCATAATCGAGATCGACTGATTGACTGTACCCACCAAATCCCCAGGATTCTTGCCACTGGCTTTGCTGGAAATATCTACTGCGATTACGAAGTCGGCACCAAGCTGACGCGCCGCGTCCACTGGGATAGGACTAGCGATGCCACCATCGACATAATGGTAACCACCAATAGCGACCGGCTCAAATACACCGGGGATACTACAAGAGGCGCGCACTGCCTCGCCAACATTCCCACGTATAAACATCGTACGTTGCCCGTCCTCTAACCGCGTAGCTATCGCCGCGAATGGTTTGTTCAACTTCTCGATGGGACGTTTGCCAACTTGTTCATTGACATAGTCTTGAAGCTTCTGGCCCTGTACCAACCCCCCGGAAAAAAGACGCAAGTCACGAATATTGCTCTCATCCAGAGCAACCGCTTTTGTCTGTATCTTGAATGCGTCCATGCCGCTGGCGTACAGCGCGCCAACCACACTACCAGCACTAGTCCCTGCAACCACACTCGGAGCGAAGCCATTGGCTTCTAACATCTTGAGAACGCCAATATGAGCGAAACCCTTGGCCGCACCACCACCGAGGGCAACGCCAATTCGCACCGGTGGCACCGATATATCGGATGGCTGCGGTAAAGGTGGCCGCGAAGTCGAGCGCGGCGCGCTACTACAAGCGGTCAACAAAGCAATCAGAGCAGTCGCCAGAAATGGTAATGAAAAAGTAAAACGCATACTGGATGGTGCAAGTAAGAAAGATGGACAGCATAACGGTTGCATCCCCTGACAACCTTACGCCTGCAAGCTCGGTTCAGGATATCCACGCTGCACGTGCTTACGCAGACACATGAAATGCTGTTTTCATTGTTGATTGGAAACAGCCAAATTCATGCAACATTGGATCGTCCATCTACACTCCCATAGCCCCGAACGTCCGCGTGAACAAGCGGAGAAACGGCAGCAATACCAGTGATCATCTTTCGCTTGATCCCTTCTCAACCCCATCATTCCAATCACCCAAATGAATACCATCATGTACCAATGACACAGCATTCACTGGTGTCGTGAATAAGACACCGCGTTGTATACGGTGTGATTTTCTCCGCATGGACAGCCATGCTTTAGACAGCGTGTTTGCAGGTGACATCGGCATGCACTGTACCGTGACCCTGGTCTTGCCTGGGGGCATTCACGATGAGATGCATTGGACGCAATCCCAGGCGCTGAAATAGGGCTTGATCGCGTTCAGTATCCGGATTAGCCGTAGTCAGCAGTTTCTCACCGTAGAAAATCGAATTGGCACCGGCCGTGAAGCACAGCAACTGTAATTCGTCACTCATTGATTCCCGCCCTGCGGACAAGCGTACCATCGACCTGGGCATGCTGATACGTGCCACTGCAATCATGCGCACAAATTCAAACGGATCCAGTGTCTGCGTACCATGCAGTGGGGTCCCAGCCACTTGAACCAAAAGGTTGACCGGCACAGAATCCGGATGCGCGGGCATATTAGCCAGAGTCAGCAGCAAACCAACGCGATGCTCACGGGTCTCGCCCATACCGACAATACCGCCACAACACGTTTTCAAACCAACATCGCGCACATGGACCAAAGTATCCAAGCGATCCTGATATTGCCGAGTGTGGATAATAGAATCGTAAAAGTCCGGCGATGTATCCACGTTGTGGTTGTAATAGTCCAGACCAGCGTCCTTGAGCGCCCGCGCCTGGCGTGTATCAAGCATGCCTAACGTGGCACAGGTTTCCAGGCCAAGTGCTTTCACCTCCCGGATCATCGCCGCAATTTTGGGGATATCCCGATCCTTGGGTGAACGCCAAGCCGCTCCCATACAGAAACGCGAAGCACCGGCCAACTTGGCTTGGCGTGCCTTGGCAACGACTGCATCAACGTCCATCAATTTCTGTGCTGTCACGCCAGTGTTATAACGCTGGGCCTGCGGACAGTAGGCACAGTCTTCCGGACAGCCGCCGGTCTTGACCGACAACAATGTGGAAACCTGAATCTCAGCAGGGTCGAAATGCTGACGATGCACACTGGCGGCGCGATAAAGAAGTTCTGGCAACGGCAAATCAAACAGCGCGTGTAACTCTTCGGCACTCCAGTCGTGGCGGATGACAGCGGACATCAACATTTCCTGACGATAACCAATCAACAGGTCCGGCAGTCTGGTCAGGATGAAGGACACTGTCAACTCGAATCGCAACGTATGGGCTGAGCGCCTGCTGTGCTGGTTACTGCCATCGCGCTGCCTGGCCTGCGATGAACCTGGCCACCACGGAAAACCATTATGTACAGCCTGTCAGCGGCTCCTGCCATGGATGGAGAACGCCTGTCTCCGCTGCGCTGCCCCGCTTAGAGAACGTGAGCGTATCCACGCAACATGTGGTCGCTGTTTATGTGATCCGCCACCGCTGGAGACAGTCCACGCAGCATTCCTGTACCACTGGCCAATTAACATGTTCATACCACGTTTCAAATTCCATCAAGATTTGGCATGCGGACGCTTACTGGCCGACAACATGGCGACCGCGGCACAACATTGGCCACGACCACAAGCGCTTGTCCCTGTGAGTTTGCATCACGGACGTCTGCGTGCACGTGGCTACGATCAGGCACTTGAATTGGCACGTGGTGTCGGAACCCAGCTAGGACTACCATGCCTGCCAGCATTGCGCCGCGTGCATGCAACCCGCCCGCAATCGGAACTGGATGCAAGCAAACGCCGCAGCAACCTACACAATGCATTCATTCCCGTGCATCCAGTCCCTGCACACGTTGCCCTTGTCGATGATGTGATGACAACAGGTGCCACATTACACGCAGCCGCACGGGCATTACGCCACATCGGAGTTACAAGGATCGATGCCTGGATTTGTGCACGTGTGCCGTGAGCACATCAACAGCACGCGCCTCATGATGTCCTCATCCCAGCGGCAATATCTTCTCTGAATGCAATTCTGATCTGAAAAATATTTGACACCAACATCAAGTAAGTTCTTATTAAATTCAAAAAATACCGTACTGACACAACATCGTGACGACAAAAACACCCACAACATCCTAACTATCTCTCGTATTGTGGTGAGCACTTTTTACCTCGATCAATCATCCGTTCCCTGAGTTTTTTATATGAACTCAACCATATTTCGAAAAAGCACAGATTGATCGCATCATCCAGAATGATCGCCGGCAATAGAGTCCTGTTCTGCACACACTTACAAAACTTCAAACGCTTAAAGTCATCTACCACCCTTACTCCATGCAACGCCCCACGTTCGACATGCTTGAGACATGGCAAAACCATCTCATCGGCCAAGCATTGCGTGGTATCAAGCACTGCGGCATCCCACAACATCACCGTCACAACCGACTTGGTAATCACCATATCCAGTCGAAGGAGTTAGAAGAAATCATCACTTAACACGTCACCAACACCCAGCATTCTCTTGCATATGTGCATCGCACATCACACCTCGTAGCACTGATTGACGTAAACACTTCAGATGCATTCAAAATTTCCCAAGTACACCTTGATCAAGACTGCTGGAATGTCATCAAATCACTGCTGAGCATTGTCGTTGCTTAGGATGCCTGCTCGCACCTGCTTGGTATCGTGTGCGACTTGGAGACTCAATACAGTAATAGCCAGAAAAAATATTCGCCAGCACCAAGGAAAACAAAATGCTCTGGCTATATGAGCATTATCTCTTAGCAACGCCGATCGTGAATCATTTTGATGCAAAAATAGAAATTCAACAAATAATCCAGATCAGTGCAGAAAGATTTAACATCGAAAATAATTTAATCTTCACATACACTCTGCATGGAACGTCTGAAAAAAATAAAAAGATTAATGAAGATTATTTTTAAAAAATAGAATTACGCATATTTAATCAGCAAGAACGATTAACTTAATTAGCACAATAGATACATCTGCAGAAAACAGCTCAAATAATCAAATCAATCAGGCTATTCTTAAAATGGCCAGGCAAGTGACATACCAAGCCACCTGTAATGAACAATACAGTTGCACCAACAATACCTCAAAACCTCATTTGAAAGCAGGAAGCAACCTTTTAAGGGATGAACCAGATCATAGAGAAAAATCAATCCAGTTTCATTACAACATAAAGCACTTGAAAAGATAGTCAATCAAGAAAATCCAATCAATTTTTCCAACAACTAAAAATATAAAATCGCCTCCATCAATCAGACATGAGACCGCCAAGCTGATCCGCAATTTGCATCTCTCTAGATGAGATCAAAATCAAAAATATGCAACAAGTACTTCTAGTCAAAAAATGGCGGCCATAGAAGCAGCAATGCATGTTATGAACCTTTTACTGTGCCCTAAGAGAGCATTCAATACAGCGTCCACACGACACCTCAAATCATATAAGGACTGAACGATATTCACCACATAGCATCAAGCAACGCGCTATTCCGAATAGCTGAAGATTCCCATCAAGAAGCGTCCGCACGGCAGTGAACACCCACTTACTCTCCTCGTTGCTTCTCTTCCATCTCATAAGCAACATAGCTGAGATAAAAGCGTGAGCTCAATTCACTCATCATCTTTTATTCATTGAGGCTGACACTATTGTTGTCGATATCGACGCGATGATGCTCAACACCATTACTCGTCAGATGCGTACATCATCATGACAATTAGCGTCTAACGACAAGGTTGGCATCAATAACATCTCTTCTCACTTGCAGCATCACATGCTCGGCATGCTCACTCATGTCCATGCCCGTTGTATCACGGTTCAATCTTTCACCGTTCTAATTCAATCTACGATGAAGCCGCAAAGCACAACTGCTGGCATAACCATGAAAATCATGAATTACATCACACTTCTCTTTTATCCAATAGCACCAACAACATATTGCAATGGGATCGAAATTTTAAAAGTACGTCGAACGCTCTGTAGCAAGCGCATTCTCAATCGGATCAACATACATGCATGTACCACTAAAGGGATTCACTAAATATCTTTGCGATCCTGATCACAGATGCAATGTTCACCATGTAGAGCATCAAAAAATGTATCAAGTAAGTGATGCTGTTTTTGCACGCATTGGTTTGAACTATATCGAGAAACGGCCATGAGTCTATTTGGAAACAAAATCAAGCCACCCCAAATACAGAACCAAATTGTAACCGTCGCTTTGTCAGGTGAACGTATCGAAGACATCGACCCGGACTTGATTGACCTGGAAAAACAGATGCGCAGCAAGGACAACCCAGGTTTCACCATCGAATCGTTAATGGAACTCGGCAATGACATGAAACGAGATGGACAGCATGAACCTGTCGTATTACGCAAAAACCCTAAAAAACCAGGCCGTTATCTAATGGTCGCTGGTGAACGGCGTTGGCTTGCTTGCAAGGCCGTTGGGATCAAACTCAAAGCCGTGGTCCGAGAATTGACCGATGATCAGGTGCGGCGGGTACAACGCGCCGAAAATATCCAACGCGAAAATCTGACACAACTCGAAATTGCAGTTGCACTGCGCGATGACAAGAAACGCCTTGGCACGTTAGAAAAAGTCGCAGCCGAATGGAACAAGGGGATCAACTGGGTCGCTGAACGTATCAATTTTCTTGAGATGGTGGAGGCCAACAGCCTTACCAGCCAGGCTGTCGCGGAAGGCATCACGGCGGATATCACCGTGATCAATGACCTATATCGGCTGGAAAAGATCAGCGAAACTGCAGCCAAAACTATCATCGATCAAGCCAAAGTCGATCCGGGGATCAATATGCGTAAAACCGTGCGTGAAAAGTTACAAGATGCAAAGCCAGCAACAAATGAAAAGAGCATGACTACCGTGACTACCGATTCTCGCATGCAAGAATTCACCACTGACTCCCTGGAAGGAAATACAGACCAACAACACATGTTCAATCAAGAGAAACCGGCTAGCGTTACCCCCGTGTCTCTCCCCCCAGAGGCAGCACAGCTTGTGGCATTGGCGGCCAAGCAAATGGAAACACTGTGTACAGAGGTCAGCACGCTTTCCAAGATCCTGCACCAGCGTCAGGACGTCATTAGCGTACTGGGCGATGTGCTGCAAAGCGTCGTACAAGCACAAGCCGCGTTGTTCCGTACCCGCCATGTGTTGGCTTCACTTGCCAATTTAAAATGAACCACTCCGCCAGATCTTGTATAGGATCCCGTCTACTTGCTGAGATGATTAAATCAATGCGGGATGCTCCCAAATATGTATCTCAACTCAAATGAGTTTGAACCAATCATCAATAGGGAAAATTGTCTTAATGAAATCCAATCTGTGGATTGTCTTTGAATACGCCCTACCAAGAGATTACCCAAATAAATCAGAAAAATAATATGGCATGAGAAAACAGCAACATCTATTAGAAAGAAGATCGATGCAGAGTCTTTTTAGAATCTTCAGAAGTTCGAAACTCGCTGTTTCGTTTCGGATCCTTTCAAATAGAGACACTGTGTCGACTTGGCTGGATACGCCATCTTCAACCATTGCCGAACACACCAAGATCTAAAGCATGCCAATGCACTGCAACGATAAGAGGACATGCATTCATTTGGATATGGGTATTAAACATTGATCCTAAATACGCAACTCAAGGCATCTATGACGTCTGAATCACCAAGACGCTCCATCACTGCCAACTCAGGGAACCCTAGCTGCTAGTACACGGTGGCACCATCGCAATATGCTGTCCACCAGCGACAGCCTTACAGGTCATTCTGATAAACCCTTTAATGTCGAACTCAAGCAAAACACCACAACAGGCTCATTGTCGTCGCAACACAGCAAAGTAACGACGGTAGTCCACGACCATGATGGGCAGCGAATCTGTGCCTGCCGGTATTGAAAACTACTTCAGAACGGTGCATCAGGCGATTACAGCCACCTTAACCACCCGAAGGCTGACAGTTGGCATGAGTGGACTGGTTCGAACGTATACCGGAGTACCAGATCAACCCATCATCAGCATGGAGATCTTTCCATGACAACCGTGCTTCTGAACGTGGATCACTGATTCAGCCTGTACTAGAAGGCGCTCAAACAATCGACTTTAGGTACATGAAGCCCAGCATAGAATCGAATAACCTGCAGAATATGTGATGGACCAATACGCGATCTGAAAGAAACATTGCGATGCGCCCGGACATCGCATCAAATCTGCTCACAACCTTTAATCTCTCGCGGATCCCTGACGCCTCTCCCATCCCGGACCAATCCGTTACACGGCTGGTAACGAATCGGATCAAAAGACCGCAGCAACAAGAAGACCTTCACCCCATTGTTGTCCGATGACGGCCATGACAACACCGACACTTTATATGCTGTGTCACACCCGCATACAGTGAAAACAGGCTTATTTTGTGGATATCTCACTGGATACGCCTCATATGAGAAAGGCTCCCAGTCTCCATGCATGAAACGCCCTAGTGCTCAGCATGGAGGGATCGCTCGCAAACATCCCTCATCATGAAACCGAGCGTCGGCACGACAAGGTAAGGAGATCCTGCAATACATCTTGATGGACATCCGCCCTGGGTATGACACACAGTGAAATGGCTTAAAGGTGCTGCAAAATCAAACGGTCCGTTAAGTGCTTTTGGAATAAATTCAGCTAAGAGAAGTAACAGGATTGACCGCATCCAAAATACACAGGTAACGACGCACCGTCGGCACCAGACCGTCATATAACGCTTCACTGATCAGTGCGTGGCCGATCGAAACCTCCAACACACCAGGGACCGCCGCTAAAAACGTACCCAGGTTGGCTTGCGACAAGTCATGGCCAGCATTGACACCCAAGCCAGCGTCCCGCGCAAGACGCGCAGTGGCCGCAAATCTACCCAACACCGCGTCCGGGCAGCCAGCATCGTACGTCTCCGCATATGGACCGGTATACAGTTCAACCCGGTCCGCCCCCCATATGGCTGCATCCGTCAGACGTGGGGCGTTAACGTCAGCGAACACACTCACGCGGCATCCCAACCGCTTGAGCTCACTAATCAATGGACACAGCGCGTCCCCTTCTCGCACAAAATCGAAACCGTGGTCGGATGTCATCTGCTGATCACCATCAGGAACTAGGGTGACTTGATCAGGAAGGGTTTGACGGCACAGTGCGACAAGCCCCGCATAACCTGCACGTGGCGCTGCAAACGGATTACCCTCAATGTTGAACTCCACACCGCGGGCGCGTGTCAGGGCCGATAACGCGATGACATCATCATGGCGGATATGACGTGCATCAGGACGCGGATGCACGGTGATACCGTGTGCGCCGGCATCAATGCACGCGCTGGCGGCGCGTATCACGTCCGGTTCGCTGTGACCACGCGAGTTGCGTAGGACTGCTATCTTGTTAACGTTGACACTCAACCGAGTACGATGGCTCATTTCTTTATCCCGTCTGCATCATCATCGGTACTCGCAATTCTCTGGGAATGCCTGCGTACCTCAGCCAGTTCCTGAAGCCGCTGTAATTCCACTTCATCAATCATACTGGCAATATCGTGACGCCGCCGCCGATGCTCTCTTGAATATTGCGCACACGCCCAGAGCAACAATAGGCCCAGCGCACCCCAAAGCGTCACCAACAGCAGCCACATCTGCGGTATGAAAAAGGCGGCGCACATGGCAGCGATTGCCATCAATAAGAACAGCCAATGCATTACTATCTCCCTATCGAGTCGACACAGTGTAGCCACCCACTGCATCGGTTGTATGCCCACTCTCAACAGGAAGACAACACACGAAGCTGTTGTCAATGTGGATATATGCTCTAGTGCCTGATATCTGCGTCTTAACCATCCGTACCGACACTCATGACAGTGATCGATCAAGCGTCAGTTGATTGGATGAACATCATCACACTTGCAGCGTACTGGATCGCCAACGGGCCCGCGTTCTGGATATTCCAGAAGCCGATGGAATATCACTGAATCCTGTACAAATGAGTGAATCGTCTTTTTAGGTGATGCCCGCCCTAGTGAGCTTTGGCATAGGGTATTTGAAGTCGGTGTTGATGTGTCTGGATTGTTTCCTAGCGATTGTATTGTGTTGCTGCTATTGATCAGTCTCTGACAGAGTGATCCCATGAACACTCTGTAGCGCTGGACACGCATCGCTGACCAGATCATCCAGCCATGCCGGGCTCGCCTCCACCAGCGATAGAACTTCTTGCATACTTAATTTCTACAATAAATGCCACGGCACATAGGTGCTACAGCATCTCGCACATGTAGCCATCACCCTTTCCGTTCACGGTGCCCATCACATGTTGTCAGGGAACGCTTCTGCATTAGCAGCACAATCCCACCCAGATACTCTCTCGCTTTTCCAAGGGTGGTTTCTTCAACAGGCAATGACTCTGTCTTCTGAAGTTTTAGCGGACTGAGGATTTTAATCTGGGCTTAAATGATATCAACGCTTGCAGGCATCTTTCACACCGTGAGTACAGGGAAGCCATGACCCAACAGCGGATCAAATCTGCCTCTGCACGCTGGGCTCGTCACAAAAAACAGTCAATCGCAATATCAATTGGCGTTCAATTAATCACCTTCATATTTAGCAAGTTTCAAATCATAGACGCATATCGTTCCAATGTCTGAGACATCCCCTGATGCAAACTTCAATATAGGTCGACTGCCGATAGCAAACACTTGCAGCGCCACTCAGGAACCTTAGAACACCTCATGATAAACAGCATTTCAAAATGCTTCCGGATCCCTCTTAATATCTCCATTAGGAATAACGGACTGATAGATATTTTGAAAATAGCGGTTGTGTTCGTGGGACGTATGGTAAGCACTGCCTTGCTCTCACAATCCGCATCGCTCACACCCTCTCTCAGCAACCTCTTGTACATCTCTGGTTTGCAGTGCTCGACTCGGCGGAACACTCAACACTAAGACTGCTTCTGTCTTTCAATCTTTCAACTGCTACAAGACACGGTTTTTAAAGGACATAGCACCTTACGACATATTGTGTCATCGATATTCCAGGTTCAATGTGGCCAACCAGCGTAACAGCATCTCAGAGATTCAAGTTCACTCATGGTATGGCCTATCAACATATCCAACGCAATACCTGCATCTGAGGTTTTTCGATCTCCACGGTAACAATGCGATCTCGGCGAACCAATGCAGCGATGTGGCTTCCTCATGACAGGACAAGCGATCTCTGAACGATCGTTACTCCAATGAAAATACACATTCACGGGGCTGCATCATGGCAGTCGCTCTTCCAAATTTCTTTGATATTCACTGATATTGGAAAAACCGATTGTGACGCGAATACATCAAAATGTGCCGCTAGATTGCTGAAGGCTGCCATATGACAGCTTCCTCGAAACCGTGCAATGGGCTGTTCGCGCCAGCCATCCACGACACTGTTTAATGAAGTTATTAGATTACTAATACCGCATGTATATGCGCGCTTCCAACATTGCGGTGCCATCGTGGAGAAACATCTCAATACGTTTCTCTGGATAGGGTCGCAACGGTCCCGAATCACGCCTCGCGCTTGGAATGACGGTCCAGAAACAAGTCCAACACATCATGATCGGCTAAACGATCATGAGTACTCCCAATAGGCGGTTACGATTGACCCTCATCATAAGATCGGATCAGGAGATTCCTGTGTACAAAGGAAAACATGGCGGAACGATGTGTTCAAGTAAATCGAATATTTTCGTCGAGTGACTGTCTGTCATGATACATGTGCAAGCAATGCTTCAGCGTCATGCAACATGCTTTTAAGCTCTTGTATGCAAAATATTTTGAACACATCGCATGTGTAACGCTTTATCTACTTATCACCAGAACTCAGCCTTCTTGTTGCGATCTAAATTCAAAAAATACGATGCAAGCTTAAGCATTCATATCGGATATCGCTGACAACAATGGCTATTCTCACTGTGCATTAATAGTAAAAATCAACGCTCTGAAGGACCGCATCGAATTGGCCTAGTACGATCACGTCCTTAGGCGGCCATCTCTTCATCGGTTGGACCAAATAATTCGTAATGTACCTGTGCCGCAGGCACACCAGCACCGATCAGGTCACGAACAAAAGCACGCAAGAACGGACGCGGGCCGCAAAGATAAAAGTCAGCTCTCTGGAACGGGGTATTGGCTCGCAACCAATCAATCGTGATAAATCCGGGGTTCGCAGCGTCTGCTTCACTACATTGTGCGTAGAAAGTGGCGGCTTGCATATGATCGTGGCGGCTCACTAAAGCGCGAATATGAGCATCCATCGCGTGTGTCGCTCGACTGTGCGTACCGTGGACGTACCATACATGCGCTTCAGGATGTGCTGCAGCGATCCATTCCATCATGCTCACCATTGGCGTCAATCCGACACCGCCGGATAAAAGAACGATGGGCCGTTCAATCACATCGGGGAGGAAAAAATCGCCCACAGGCGGGGTACATTCAATCACCGTCCCTACCTTGGCTTTATCGTGAAGGAAAGCGGATACTCCTACGCCGGCTTCACGTTTGACAGTAATCCGATAGTGATCTTTATTGGGGCCACAGGAGATAGAGTAATTACGCTTCATACCCGGGAATCCTGCTGTATCGAAGCGGACAGTGAGATATTGTCCGGCCTGATGGGGTACAACCGCCCCGCGATCCTCAGGATGCAGGATGAATGAAGTGATCGTTTCACTTTCACGAATACGTTGTGCGATGACGAAACGCCGCCAGTCGATCCACCCACCGCTTTGGGTCGTAATTCCCTCACGAATCACTGCTTCGCGATCTTTTAAAAGATTTGCAATACACCAATACGCTGCTCCCCAGGCATCCAATACTTCCGGCGTCGCAACGTCACCTAATACTTCCTTGATGGCACTTAGTAATGCCGTCGCGACATAGGGATAATGTTCGGGATGAATCGCATAACCCACATGCTTTTGTGCGATTCTCTCAACGGCTGATCCAAGTACCCCAAGGTTATCAATATTGCGAGCGTACGCCAGGATCGCCGCGGCAAGTGCATGGATCTGGGTGCCGTTGTTCTGGTTTTTCTGATTGAAAAGGGCCTCAATGTCCTGGTCTTCAAATAATCGACGATACATCGCTGCAACGATTTCTGTGCCATGTTCGGCCAGTGCCGGCACCGTGGCTTTTATAATGGCGATAGTATGCGGCGACAATGATGTGGACATTGATTGATTCCTGAAATTCAAATGCTTGAATTGCCACATTTTAATATAAATATAGGATCTTCATTCCAAATCCATTGTTGATGTTCTCAATGGGTGACATGCTTTTTTCCAAAGACACTTCAGTGATATACCTGAATGTTGCTTGTCGAGCATCGACTGCACATGATCGTTTTATCTGCAACACGCGCTCAGCGAATATCCCAGCAACTTCAGTGGAGGCAATACAGGCTGATATTTATGACATCATAAAAACTGTATTAAAGATCATGGAATACGAGCACGTGATCCATACACCCCGCAGACAAATAAAGACGTATCTCAAACTTCAAGCGTGGAATGTTTATTTCAACTGGATCAAACAATTAAAGATTCGACCCATTTTTACGATGCCTCTTGAAGAAGGCGATAGCGACTCACGCATGTCTTATTGATCGAAGAATCATCGCACTCCTACGGTTTATTTAATTTTGGAATAAAATTTCTCAGTCAATGGCATCGACCCACTTCACGATGACAGCAATACAGGGATGATCAGTAGCTCCGAGCATGGCATTGCTTTCGAATTGAGTGCATGCATGCCAAACGCTGAAACGTCACCCTCTTGACGGTTCCACCTCAATGTCCACCGATGACGCTCCAATCACCTTCCCCCCAAGGTCACTTGCTGAAAGTGTGGCGCGTTCTTCACTGATCTTGGATGAACTCTGGAGACGCCGAAGGCATTACCATTCCAATCTCTTTCTTCACACCCACACGGATATGCCTTGCTTATCAGTGCCGCCACTTCCAGCATGGCGCTGCTCACCGCGACTCCGGATGTTCGACACTGGGGTACGAAGACCATCCCACCGCCACGGTAGAATCCTTGAGTGAACGTCTCTCATGTGCTCGATCACCTGAACCAGGACCAGCGTGAAGCCGTTTCCGCGGCTCCCGGCCACTACCTTGTCCTCGCCGGTGCCGGGTCAGGGAAAACCCGCGTCCTGACGCATCGCATCGTTTGGCTCAACGAGGTGCATGGAATCCCGACCCACAGCATGATGGCCGTCACGTTCACTAATAAGGCGGCTGGCGAAATACAGCAGCGTGTCGATGTGCAACTGCGCCACGGGAAACGCGGTATGTGGATCGGGACGTTCCATAGCTTGGCGCATCGATTGCTGCGCCTGCATTGGAAAGACGCAAAGCTGCCCGAAGGCTTCCAGGTCATCGACAGCGATGATCAATTGCGCTTGGTCAAGCGGGTCATCCAGTCCTTGGAATTGAATGACACTCTGTTCCCACCTAAGCAGGCGATGTGGTGGATTAATACTCAGAAGGATGAAGGACGCCGTCCTGAACACATCCAACCCGAGTCACATGACAACTGGATTGAGACGCAGCGCCGGATCTATGCCACCTATCAGGAGCGTTGCAACCGTGCCGGTTTAGTTGATTTTGCCGAACTGCTGCTGCGAGCCCATGAGCTGCTGCGCGATACACCGGCACTGCTAGCACACTACCGTGCACGCTTCGGTGAAATTCTGATCGACGAATTCCAGGATACCAACACCATCCAGTACGCGTTTGTGCGGGTGCTGGCCGATGAGACTGGCCACGTGTTCGCCGTCGGCGATGACGACCAGGCCATTTACGGCTGGCGTGGCGCCAAAGTTGAGAATGTGCAGCACTTCCTGAAGGATTTTCCAAGCGTGCAGATCATCCGGCTGGAGCAAAATTACCGCTCCAGTGCCAATATCCTTGGTGCTGCCAACGCCATCATCGCGCATAACCCGGACCGGATTGGGAAGCGGCTGTGGACTGAATCCGGTGATGGTGAATCCATCGACCTGTACGCCGCCTACAACGAGATTGATGAAGCCCGCTACGTGATCGAGCGCGCGCGCCAATGGGTGCGCGACGGCGGCAGCTACGGCGAGATAGCGGTGCTTTACCGTAGTAACGCCCAGTCCCGCGCGTTCGAGGAAGCGCTGCAATCCGAACACATCCCTTACCGTGTGTACGGTGGCATGCGTTTCTTCGAGCGTGCCGAAATCAAGGATGCACTGGCCTACCTGCGCCTGCTTGCCAATCGCAGCGACGACGCGGCATTCGAGCGTGTTGTGAATACCCCCGCACGTGGTATCGGTGAGCGCACCTTGGATGAAGTGCGCCGCCTGGCACGTACTCAAAGTCTCGCGTTATGGGACGCGGCGATGGCATGTACTCAAGCATCCACGCTAAGTACACGGGCACGTAACGCTTTGGCGGGGTTTCTCAATTTAGTGCAGCAACTTGCGCTGGAAACCAGTCAAATGCGTTTAGCCGAACGGATCGACCATATGCTACTGCGTTCGGAGTTACGCGAGCACTGGAGAAAAGAAGGACGTGGTGGTCTGGACTCGGAATCACGTCAAGAAAACTTAGACGAGCTTGTTTCGGTCGCTTCACGCTTTGTACTTCCGGAAAGTGACGCAGAAGAAGTCACCATGACGGAATTGGATGCCTTTCTATCCTATGCGTCGCTGGAGGGTGGTGATGGTCAAGTCCAGGCCGGCGAGGAAGGTGTGCAGTTGATGACCCTGCACTCGGCAAAAGGTTTGGAGTTTCCACTGGTCTTCTTGGTGGGCTTAGAAAATGGGTTATTCCCGAGCGCGCGTTCCCTGGACGAACACGGCCGCCTGGAAGAAGAGCGCCGCCTAGCGTATGTCGGCATCACCCGCGCCCGTCACAAACTCATCCTCAGCTATGCCGAAGCACGCCGAATCCACGGTCAGGATAACTACAACGTGCCTTCGCGCTTTTTGCGCGAGATCCCGCAAGATCTATTGCATGAGGTACGTCCCAGCATCCAGGTTTTGCGCCAGGCTTCATTGGGGGCAGTACATCGTCCGGTCCACAATGAACGCGACACGGCATCGATCAAGCTTGGCGTGAACGTCATGCACCCTACATTTGGCAGCGGCGTGGTTGTTGATTACGAAGGCAGCGGTGCGCACACCCGTGTACAAGTCAAATTCGACACAGTCGGTACAAAATGGCTGGTGATGGCATACGCCAATCTCAGCGTGGTATAGGCCGTCATTACGACCGACCTATGCCTCTTCTGTCTGAAGATTCCTAATACTTCAGCCTTGTCTGCCAACGTCATAGACTTTTTCTTGTAGTCGCCCTGATGAGAGCCACCAAGAAAACGTCGTCATCTGGGATGGCCACCCGCGCCTCCACCAGCAAGGTGCAGTGGAGGTTTGAAATACATGCCAGGCTGCCTCATGCCAACGTGCCCAACATGCATGGCTGCTACCACCCGGCCATAG
Source organism: Xylella taiwanensis (assembly GCF_013177435.1). NCBI lineage: Bacteria > Pseudomonadati > Pseudomonadota > Gammaproteobacteria > Lysobacterales > Lysobacteraceae > Xylella > Xylella taiwanensis. The sequence continues at coordinate 50,980 of NZ_CP053627.1, read as the reverse complement.
CCGCTCGACCGAGTGTTGCATTCCACACGCTTGGGGGTCCCCTGTGTGGGGCATGCCCTGGCATTTGACACGATCCCTGTGCCTATCCACGTCTGCAACATTGTCCGCATGCCGGGTGCTTAGAACAGGCAATGCCATTGTCCTAACCAGAAAGCGATCGCAAACAATAGTCCGATCCGCTTCTCCATTACCCCGACGTCGTATTGTGTCGAGAGAGTGCTCCATTCCATGCTCACCCCGTTTTCGAATCGAATGTTCATGGGGTGCATCTTGTTTATCGCCCTTGTTTTTCAGGTCCGCCCGATCGATTGGTTCTTACGCTCGGCCAAATATTTCTCCAAATAATGAATGTTCTGTCGACCGGACTGGAAACCCTTGTCGCACATGATGCGCTGCTGCAATGGGATGTTGGTCTTGATGCCATCCACGACCATCTCGCTCAGTGCCAAGTGCATACGCGCGATCGCCGTCTCACGGTCCGGGCCATGTACGATGAGCTTGCCGATCATCGAGTCATAGTTCGGCGGCACCTTGTAGCCACTGTAGATGTGTGTATCCATGCGCACCCCCGGACCACCGGGTGGATGGAACGCCGTAATCAAGCCCGGATGGGGCAGGAATGTCTCAGAATCTTCAGCATTAATACGGCACTCGATCGCATGGCCATGCAGCACGACATCGCTCTGCTTGATACTCAACGGCTGACCAGCGGCAATACGTAACTGCTCACATACTAAGTCAATGCCAGTGATACATTCAGTCACTGGATGCTCTACCTGGATGCGCGTGTTCATCTCAATGAAGTAAAAGCGGCCATTCTCGAACAGAAACTCAAACGTGCCAGCACCGCGGTAATCGATACGAATACAAGCATCGACACACACCTGACCGATTTCATTGCGCAGCGCTTCGGTGATACCGGGCGCCGGGGCTTCCTCCACCACCTTTTGATGACGGCGTTGCATCGAGCAATCGCGCTCCCCCAAATGGATGGCGTTCCCCTGGCCATCAGCCAACACCTGAATCTCCACATGACGCGGGTTCTCCAGGAACTTTTCCATATAGACTTGGCTGTTACCAAATGCGGCTTTGGCTTCAAACTGAGTGGTCTCGATCGCCGCCTTTAATCCGGCCTCGGTATGTACCACACGCATCCCACGCCCACCGCCGCCGCCAGCGGCCTTGATGATGACCGGATATCCGATCTGACGCGCAATTTTGATGTTAGCGACAATGTCATCACCGAGCGGACCACCCGAACCAGGCACGCACGGCACACCAGCCGCTTGCATCGCGTGGATCGCCTGCACCTTATCGCCCATTAAACGAATCGTATCCGCCCGCGGTCCGATGAAAATGAAACCGGACTGTTCCACGCGCTCAGCAAAATCAGCGTTTTCCGACAAAAAGCCATAGCCCGGATGGATGGCCTGAGCATCCGTGACCTCAGCGGCAGCAATTAGTGCCGGAATATTGAGATAACTCTCCGCGGATGGTGCCGCGCCAATGCACACCGACTCGTCAGCCATCGCAACGTGCTTGAGGTTGCGATCAACGGTCGAGTGCACCGCGACGGTGCGGATACCCAGCGTGTGGCACGCACGTAGGATACGCAACGCGATCTCACCACGGTTGGCAATAACGACTTTGTCTAACATGAGAAAGGTTCCGAAGTACGGCGTCCTTGAGGCAACGGCCAACGCCTGGTGTATGGTTCAGCGGATCACAAACAGCGGTTGGTCAAACTCGACCGGCTGACCGTTTTCGCTAAGAATCGCCACGATCGTGCCGGCGACATCGGCCTCAATCGGGTTAAACATTTTCATTGCCTCGATGATGGCCAAGGTGTCACCTGGTTGGATTGTTTGACCAACACTCACAAACACCGGCTTGTCCGGCGAGGGCGAGGTATAAAACGTGCCGACCATCGGCGCACGCAGCACATGCCCCTCTGGCAGCACACTATTGTCTTTGGTGGTACTGCCGGTAGACACCTCTGTAGGCGGAATCACCGGCAGCGCCGACGCAGCCGGTACATTCGGTACAGCCATCACCCACGGCATCGTTGGTGCCGTCATGGTCATATCGACCTTGGGTGTACGTGCCAGACGCACGCTCTCTTCACCTTCTTTAATCTCGATTTCGGAGAGATTCGATTCTTCGAGCAGGTCGATGAGTTTCTTGATTTTTCGGAGATCCATAATGGCCTCATTGGTGATACGGAGATGGTCCGCGGGGTCTGATTGCCGGCTCAGACTTCAGAATCGAGTCTGGCGATCACTCCCTCCAGGGCGATGCGGTAGCTGTCCACCCCAAAGCCACACACGACACCCAGCGCTTTGTCGGCCAGATAGCTATGATGGCGGAACGGCTCACGTGTATGCGGGTTGGAAAGGTGAATTTCGACAAACGGGATCCCCACCGCAAGCAGCGCATCGCGCAATGCCACTGAGGTATGGGTGAACGCCCCCGGGTTGATCAAGATGAATGCAGTGCCATCCTCGCGGGAGGCATGGATGCGTTCGACCAGTACATGCTCAGCATTCGATTGCAGACTGCTCAAGCGGTGGCCAGCGGTCGCGGCGCGTTCGGCTAAGGCGGCGTCGATCTGAAACAACGTGATGCGGCCGTAGATCTCAGGTTCACGGATACCAAGCAAATTCAAATTGGGACCATGTAACAACAGCAAATGAGCCATGGTATTGGAATCCGGGGGCACTCAATGCCCTAAAAGCCTAAAGGCGGCGAGTCTGCGCGAAGCGAGTGATGGTGTCCAGATGGCAAAGTGATGCATGTTTGAAGTGGATGTCTGAAATACGCTGATAAATCATGTGATGTGGCCTTCGAACGATGCATGGCTCACTGAATCTACAGGACAGGGATGGATCGATGGTATTTATCAAACTTGAATGCTCCTTATGCCCCTCACAGTCATACTAGATATAAGCATCCATTGGTTCAGGGATCTGGTTCAGGCAACCGGATATTACATACAGTTTCCGATCTGCATTGATCATATGGATATCAAAAAACAATTCGATTCATTGCATTGGGTAAGGGGCTGACATCAATACGGATGGATATGCAGGAAGGGGGGCATCGACACGATGACTCTCTGTCTCCAATCTCGGCCTTTCCACCATGTTGTTTCCACCTAGCTCTCCAAGATGAGATTGATCTCTAGCTTCCGGTTGACTTGGAAACATGACGACGCCAAGTGAAAGGGTATTTCACCACACCCACCTTCGATCATCCCCATGTGCAACCGGTCACCACATATCCACTGCGATTGCCGTTTGGTGGGGAATCGCCTCGTTTCGGCCCGAACGAGTCATCGCAGCAAACAGCGAAAACAATCGTAGAACGTTGCGACCATGGGATGGCCCATGTATCGAATGAAATCAGGGTTGCTTGCATCCTGGTCAACAAGCATCCATAGCCTACCGCGACGTCCTTAGAGAAGAGCAGGCGTAAGATGGATGAAGTCATTTTGCAATGCTGACTGCTGCCGGGCGCGCCTGTTCAGCCGGGTGTCAACGCAGCCAACACCCCTCGTGCGGCGTTGAAGCGGTCAGCCGGTTCCGGCAGAGGCAACTTGAGCTTTAATTTGCTTGGGCCATCCATCGTATACAGTTTGGATTGCTTTTGGACGAGCTGGATCACCGCCATCGGATCAATGGCCGGTTTGGCTCCAAATATGATACGACCACCGTTCTCGCCCAATTCCAACTTGGAGATACCCAATGCGGTGGCGCGCAGCTTTAATTCAGCAATTGCAAACAGATGTTTGGCAGCGTCTGGAAGCAGACCAAAGCGGTCAATCATTTCCACATTCAACTCGCGCAGTGCATTGCTGTCACGCGCTGTAGAGATACGTTTGTATAGTGTCAAACGGGTATGCACATCGGGCAGATAATCCTCTGGGATCAAAGTGGGCAGGTGCAAATCAACCTCGGCACCACGTGCTTCCTGACCTGCATCGAAGTCTGGCAGTTTACCTTGCTTGATGCTGCGCACCGCGCGCTCAAGCAGTTCGGTGTATAAGCTGAAACCAACCTCGGCCATCTGGCCGCTTTGATCCTCGCCGAGCAACTCACCAGCGCCACGGATCTCCAGATCATGGGTCGCCAGGGTGAAGCCGGCGCCAAGCTCATCCATTGACGCAATTGCCTCCAGACGTTTCTCTGCATCCGGAGTCATGCTACGCCGGTCAGGAACCACCAGATAAGCATAGGCACGATGGTGAGAGCGGCCGACACGGCCACGCAACTGGTGTAATTGCGCCAGACCAAAGCGGTCGGCACGGTTAATAATGATGGTGTTAGCGTTGGGAATATCGATGCCAGATTCGATAATCGTGGTCGACAGCAGGACATTGAAGTGTTGCTTCTGGAAATCCAGCATGACGCGCTCCAGTTCGCGTTCGGGCATTTGGCCGTGAGCGATGCCGATGCGTGCTTCTGGTACTAATTGAGCCAGATCACGCTGCATCCTGCCGATACTCTCCACATCGTTATGCAGGAAGTACAACTGGCCGCCACGCGCCAGTTCACGCTGGAAGGCTTCGTGCAACAGCGCGTTATCCCATGGAGTGATAAAGGTCTGGACCGCCAACCGGTTTGGCGGTGGTGTGGCGATGATCGACAAATCACGCAACCCCGCCATCGCCATGTTGAGCGTGCGCGGGATGGGTGTAGCCGTCAGCGTCAACAGATGCACATTCGCACGCAGCGCTTTCAACGCCTCCTTCTGACGCACTCCGAAGCGTTGTTCCTCGTCGACAATGACTAAACCCAAATCTTTGAACTTGACGTCCGGTTGCAACAGCCGGTGAGTGCCGACGATGACTTCAATGGTGCCTTGACTGACCTTCTCTAGCTCGGCCTTGATTTCTTTAGTGGTTTTGAAGCGCGAGAGCACTTCGACTCTAATCGGGTAATCGGCAAAGCGGTCGCGGAAATTGCGGTAGTGCTGTTCGGCTAGCAGCGTCGTCGGCACCAGTACCGCCACCTGTTTTCCTCCACTGGCAGCCGCGAATGCAGCCCGCACCGCCACCTCGGTTTTACCGAAGCCAACGTCACCACACACCACCCGGTCCATAGGCTGACTGGATTGCAGATCGCACAGCGTGGTCTCAATCGCGGCAAGTTGGTCGGGAGTCTCTTCGAACGGGAAGCCGGCTGCAAATGGTTCGTACATCGCACGATCGATGTGCAACGCCAAACCTGCACGTGCCTGACGCCGGGCCTGAATCTCCAGCAGCTCGGCAGCCACATCACGTACCTTCTCGGCCGCCTTGCGCTTGGCCTTGCTCCATTGCTCACCACCCAATGAGTGCAGCGGCGCTGTCTCCGGCGAGGCGCCTGCGTAACGGCTGATCAGATGCAACTGGGCAACTGGCACGTATAAACGGTCGCCCTTTGCATACTCGATCTCCAGAAACTCACCAGGCATGCCGTTGATGTCCATAGTGATCAGCTTGCGATAGCGACCAACGCCGTGGTCCTCGTGCACGATGGGGGCACCCTCGGACAGTTCACCCAGGTCGCGGATAATCGCTTCCGGTTCACGCCCAACACGCCGGGTGCGGCGCATTGGATTAACACGCTCTGGGAACAGTTGGCGTTCAGTGAGCACCGCGATGTGCGGCAGGTTGAGTGAAAACCCATCCTCCAATGGCGCCACAGTGATCGCGAACGTTGGCAAGGCCCCGCTCTGCGCAGAAGGGACGGGGAAAGCGGTCACATCACCCGCGACTGGAAAGACCTTATCGCTATCCTGTTTGATTTCACCGAACCGGCTGGCTTCGTCCGGAGATAGAAAAAATGCCCTGAAGTCAGGCAATACGTCGGGCCGTAGATCGGTGGTGGCCAGCAATTCAAGTAACACCTCACGGCGACCAGGCGAGGCAGCAGCAATCAGCACACGGCCCGGGTAACGAGCAAGGAAGGATCTAAGTGTCTGCCCGACTGAGGCATCCTTAGCAGCAACCGGCAGTGGCTGTTCATCCAATGCCTCCGCTTTATCGATATTGGCGTGTCCGGCCGGCCAAACCTCGATACGCGGCAATCGGTTCAAGCGTTCGCGCAATGCATCGGGGGGCTGGTATAGCTCCTCCGGAAGTAACAACGGGCGCTCGATATCGTGGCGACGTTGCTCATAACGCTGCATCGTCTGAGCCCAGAACGCATCAGCAGCGTTGGATACCCCAGGTGCAGTTAACACGAGCACATCCGGGCTCAAATAATCGAAAAGCGTCGCGGTAGCACGTTCCCTCCCACGCTCCGGCTCAAAAAAAAGTGGCAAGTAGTATTCGATCCCAGAGGGGGCTAACCCGGCTTTCAAGTCCTGGTACAGCGCACTGCGGCGGATATCCAGATCGAAACGCTCACGCAATCGCACCAAAACCCGTTCAAGCGCTGCCGGATCCAATGGGACCTCGCGGCCAGGCAGCATATGGACTGCATCGACCTGATGTAACGAACGCTGCGATTCGGAATCGAACGTGCGGATGGAATCAATGTCTTCGTCCAATAGTTCGATCCGCAGCGGCATATCCGCACCCATCGGATAAACATCAAGCAGCCCCCCACGTATCGTAAAATCCCCCGGATCCATCACCTGTGGCACGTTGCGGTAACCGGCCCGCTCCAGCCGCTGCTTCTCAACATCCAGCACCAAGCGTTGCCCCACCTTCAAATCGAAGCTGCCACCTACGATGTAGCGCAACGGTGCCAGTTGCTGCATCAGCGTCTGTACCGGTACGACGACAATACCGCGGGCTAATGCAGGCAGCCGATGTAAAGTAGCCAAACGCTGGCTAATGATGTTTGGATCAGGACTGAACTGGTCGTAGGGAAGCGTCTCCCAGTCAGGGAAACCAATGACCGACAAGGCCGGATGCTGACCCAGCAAGATCTGCAGGTCAGCCTCGATCTGGTGTGCACTGTGATTGTCATGCGCCACCAACAGCAACGGCCCCCTGTGTGCCTCGGCAGCACAGGCGACATGCCAAGCAAGCGCCGTGGGAGAGACGGGGGCACGCCAAAAGGCACGGAGCTGCCCGGCACGGGGCAACGGCGGAGCGAGAAAGGAGGACGGTGACATGTTAAGCGCTGATTTTAGCAGAGCCTGTCACCGTAGTACCTCGTTTGGGCAGTCAGCACCGATCAATCAACCATCCAGTTTTAATGTCATGCGCACCAGATCTGGAGACTCTGGATGAAGCTGGCGCTGGAAGCCGAGTGACTCGGCCAGTTCCAACATCGGCATGTTGCGCTCCAATACGTCACCGTAAAGATGGTCGAGATACTTACCGCGTGCCCACTTCACCAATTTACGCAGTAGCTGTCGGCCCAACCCCTGACCGATGACGAAGCTGCTCACCAGAATGATGTACTCAGCCTGACGTGAACCTGGCACGATCGCCGCACGCGCCAACGCGGCAATCATGGCTTCACCCGGTGGCAGGGGCTCGGCCGCGACCAGCACGATCTCACGTTTAGCATTGGGGTTGGTCAGTTGCTGGAAACGTTCAACTGAACCGGCAGCAGCGGGTGCAAACCGCTCACGGATTTCTTCCGGCCCCATCAACGCGAACACCCCCTGCAAGGGTTCAACATCTTCGGGGCGGACAGGACGCAACAGCAATACATGCCCATTCGGCAGCTTGAAGTTCTCATGCCAGGGCGGCATACGGTTGCGGATGGACATGACGTTATCTTCTTTAAAGTCGGCAGATTCTGGCATTACCGCACCGGTCCGCGGTGAACGGGAACATATCCACATTGCAATCTTGAGCGATTGTTAAAACGCAATATGTATTTTGCGTCACTCATTGATCTGAACAGGGAATACTTCACATGCACGATTCTCTCAATGAAGACAAGACATCATCGATTGATGCATAAGAATTATTTGCAATAGGGATGGCGTGGCCTGTGATGACGTGTGTGATCTGGTGAACCTAAGCGATACAACCATCTGTAAACGCATCGAACACAACAGCTTCTCAACCAGCATTGCATGGCTGTCTGAAAAGAGGATTTCACGCATTCAAACCCTGCAAGAAACATGCTCCCAAGCAAAGATCTGCAATCGATATCGAAAGCAACCAAAGATGAAACTCGCTCGCCTCGCACGATTTAGTTCCTCATGCTTGAGGTGATATTTTTCACATAAAGGCGTTCGTCTGTGTGCGCTACATAACATCAACAAACCACCTGGGCGCTTGAGCTTGACATGACCAAAGCGAATGCATCTTCGCTAAAACAAAACATCACTTGAGGCGATCCGGAACCCGGATGAATCAATGTCAGTAAGGCTTCCGGAATGCATTGATCAATCGAGATGACACATCCATCTGAAAATATAAGGACCGAACCCACCTCGCTTACCTCACGATGTGGCCTTCAAGCATAAAACACCCGAAGCACCTCACCACAACAGCGGCACTCACTCCGGCGCCTTGAGCCACTCCAACCGGGTGCTGGCACCGGGTTCACCAAGTTGGGTTTTCAGCACGGGCAGTGCAGGAGCAAGGAGCTGATCGAATTGCCAGGGCGCGTTGAGCAGCAACATGCCGCTGCCATTCAAGCGCAGCGGTGAATCATCAGGCCACACCAGCAACTCGGCGATCAACGCCGAGCGTACCGGTAGTACCCTCGCCTTCCGGAAGAACGGCTGCAAACGGCGCCGTTGCTTGATGGGGTACCACACTGCACAGGTCGCCTGCGGCCAGCGCGTCAACGTCTCGCGTAATGCATTCAGGACCAACGGATACTCCGCATCCTGCGCCTCGTAGGGCGGATCGATGAATACCAAGCCACGCCCAATGCGCTGTGTTCCTACCTTTGGGGGCAAAAACGCACGCACCGCTGCATAACCATCCCCGGCATACACACGCACCCTAGGATCAGGGGTGAACAATGCATGCAGCGCTGCGGCCTCCTGGGGACGCAGCTCACAAAACACCAGCCGGTCTTGTGCACGGCACGCCTGAGCAGCCAGCAGGGGTGAACCAGGATAGCGCTTGATGTGCAGGGGTGTGCCCGAGGCCAGTCTCTTTGAAACATTGTCCGCCTGCACGGCATGCAGATAGCGCTTGATGACCTCCAAGCGCTGCGGCTGGGTCATCAACCGCATCACTCCGGTCTCGGCCTCCCTAGTGTTGCGACTCTCCTCGGCAGAGAGCAGGTAACGTCCCCGACCAGCATGTGTATCAAGCACAAAGAACGGAGTGTCCTTGCGTGCCAGTCCATCCAGCAGCGCGAGCAAAACAATATGTTTGAAAACGTCGGCGTGGTTACCCGCGTGGAAGGCGTGGCTGTAGTTCATCCGCACAGTGTACGGAGTGCACCAGGTGAACAGCTATATACCTCTCCTATCTGCGCCTGCTACTTGACCGGAAGAATCTTGCTCTGGTTCCGCAAAGAGTCAGATCGAAGATTCGATATTGCTATCGGAAGTACAGCCATTGTTGGTATCAAAAGCAACGTCACTCAAAAAATTCAAGCGGCATCACTGACCACATGGATCCTGCAACAGGCACGGTGTGCGGAACATCATTCAATTCCAAAGCATGCCCCCGCTTGGCCCGAGCGACGGTTCTAACATTCCCGTGGAGCATGTCACCACGTGCCCATCGTTCCAAACCTGGGTTGCAAGCTGCAACGATCGGTACCACAACAAACGAGTGCTCAGCTCAACCCGGCATACCGTCCCTCGGATCGAGAACACCAATACCTCCATGCAACGGATATATCCGACAATGTCCCGCAAGATGTCCGACAGCTTGACACATGGCATCTATACCTTGAGCGCGTTGCACAGAACGATGCACCAATCACGGTTCTTCCAGTGCCTCCACATATCGACAGATGAGCAACACCCCTGTTAACACGCGATAGACTGGATTGACGCTGCATCTTCTTAATACAAGCAGGATGTCAAAGGTATCTGAATGCCACGGCAGCAATGATGGTGGGCGGCAACGCAGCCAGCAATAACCCCAGTGGATGCACAGACGCCTCTTTAAAGTGTCCACGCAAGATAGCAATCCCCGCCGGATTGGGTGCGTTAGCCATGATGGTCAAACCACCGCCTGTGACCGCACCGGCAACCAATGCGTACTTAAACCCATCGGAAAGTCCTTCGACCAAAGAACCGAGATAGGTCAGCGCGGCGTTGTCGGTAAAAGCGGTGAGCATTGCCGCACTCCAAAACACCTGATCACTCGTCATGCGAAGCAACACCGGTTGTAACCACCACTGTTGCTGCCCACCTAATATCACTAACCCTGCCAGGAACAATGCAACCAAAAGCCCTTCACGCAAGATCAAACGATCCTGATGACGCTCATAGGCGTGGGCCACGCCCAAAAAGAGCAGGAACAACCCGATGAACACCGCCGGATGATGGGCAAACCAGACAATGCCGAAGAGAAACAAGAGATGTATACCTTTCAGGATCATCGGCACCGTCTCGCCTGCCGCGTTCCATGTTGTCTCAGGAAGTTGGCGCAACGCTTTGCGAAACAGCAGCGTTGCGCCCAAGGCATTGATGAGGACCGCAAGCACCGCTTTCCATCCGAACGTTGCCATCATGAAACTATTGTCCCATTGCCATGTAGCAGCGACCATCAGTACCGGCGGCGCTGCAAACGCCGTCAAGGTGCCGCCGATAGAAATATTGACGAGCAATACGCCGAGCGTGGCGTATTTCAGGTACGCCGGGATACTGTTCGCAAAGATACGCTCCGAGAGCATCAGTGCAGCAAGCGTCATGGCGGCCGCTTCAGTGATGCACGACCCAAGCAGGGGGATCAGCGTCAGTACGGTGAAATAGAAACCCATACTGCCCGGTAGCGGCATCACCCGGGCCAACAGATGTACTCCAGCCAACGCGGTGTGCAGCATCGGACGAGTGCCGGCAACAACCATGATCGCAAAAACGAACATTGGCTCGGTAAAGTTGCGTGAATCGACATATGCAGTGGCTGCCTTCGCACCGTCAGTGACAAACATCGCCACAACCAACACCAAGGCCCAGAAGCCGAACACGACCTCAACCTCACCAAGCAAATGCCACAACCCGGCATGGGCTGGATGGGTATGGCTCAAATGGTCGAAGTACTGTGTAGCAAACGTGTGCAGAATGGCAACCGCAAATAGAAACGCGCCGATTAGTTGGATCGCTGTAGGTGGCATCACTCCTCCTTAAAGGGTCACAGCGTGTCTCAGAGAACGAAAAAATCCCACACGCGGCCGATTGCAGCAGCACTACTCCTTCAAGAAACGTCCATCGCGTTTTGCACCTTTTAAGTAGACTTTCACCAAGAAACCGAAGGTGTCCCAATACGGATACCGACACATCAACCCCATCGCTACACCGAAGCACAGCACATTAAAGATAATGCAATGCACTACGCGCTTCCTCTTCATGTCGTGTCGACAATCCCTACACATTCCATTGGCGGCGTGTGGGAATTATCTATCTGTGGGACACAGCGTGCTATGCGTGATGCTTGTATTAACGGGCATGCATGACTGACTCGAACAACACGATTTGACAATGCTACGCCTTCGTTGAGCCAACATCGTTCAGAGGTCGTGCTACACACTGCAGGCGAGCGCACAAAAGCGATTGCACTGGATCATGTCTCTTTCAGTCTCGACGCGAACAGGTGCAGGCCGTTTACTGCGCTGGCTGATGCACCACAAAAGGTCAATGCCAGGCTTGACTGCCTGATAGCAATACAGACTCTCCAGAATATCGACTACATGTACACATGCCACTTTCAGCACTGTATCCGTTTAATGCAACTCACCTGCTCAATGGGTTCAATTGCGGTGACCATCGTTGCACCATTGGTTGAAATAGCATCTACTGGCCAAGCCGCTGAACGGAGCCAGCCGCACCTTCGCCGTTGATTCCGACGCAGATGCACTTGGATATGACACGTTGGCCTTATGGGCGGTCACTCACCAGCAACCGATTGATGCTTTCAGGCACACCATCCCCGATGCAGAGCACAGCGATCGTATATGCAAGGCTGGTGTTCAATACACCAGAATAAGCCATTAAACCCGGTACAACATTGCTCCAAGAAGTCATCACTGCTGTGCCATCCATCGCGGAGAACACTGGTACCCAGGCGTTGCCAGTAGATGTATTGAATGCGCACACCACACCGTTCTATCGGAACAATGATTTTCCTAGATCACCGGTGCACCTGATGACTTTGATCTTCGATTCATCCAACGCTTTAAGTGCTTTTTACATTTTCACAGGTTGAGATCCTCCTGCATTGCGCGAACACGTCAGCATGATCGTGATGTTGCTAAGTAGTGCAGTATGTAACAGGGTGCAGGAAGTGTATCCAGCAAGACAAGACGACCTCGGACACCTGTTTGCTACAGCCATCATGACCGACAAGGGTACAGATATCGGTCATTCAACCCTATCCAGGGAGAAGATTGCATCACGGTCGCATCGTCGCTCGGAACGCCGTGGCAGCCGAAAGACTTACCTCACCCGTAGTGTGGTGTCGAGTACATTTGCAATAGTCTCGGGGATGTACATCGAGTGTCCACACGCAACAACTCTGTACGCCAGCAATACTCTCGTATTCGCCTCACTGATTTGTGCCTTTGCAGCATGCGTGAAAATGTAAACACGGCTCAAAACATATTTTGTATATCCCGGCAACGACGGACACCAAGCCCATTGATGTTCGGAGCCCGTCCCACAATGTATTCCTCACCTTTCCACAGACGGTCAAACCAATCGCATCACCCAAGTGAAAAAAGTAAGGAACCAAACTACCGGAAGTGCTTAAACAGCCGAGTGCAGCACGTCAGGAAGATGCGAATTCAGGATACATCCGCAAGGTTCCCGATCCTCCACATTGCCAAATCCACCAATGCGATCCACAAAAAAGAGCACGGCTAACCACGCCGATTTTGATTTGGCCACAAAGCATTGCGGCAACGTATCACAGCAATCACAGCAATGAGCAATGAGCAATGAGCAATGAGCAATGAGCAATGAGCAATGAGCAACGCATGTTATGACCAGTAGTTGAATAGAAGCAGAAAAAAATATAAGAGGCATACGGTGCTGATAACAGCGTTGCAAAATCACTTGGATCCTCATGAACATGGGTCGGACTCAAGTCAGTCAGCGTTTTGAGGTCACTCAACGACGTATTTCCAATGTGATCCACGGCAAGATCAACATATGTGGCCTTGATGCACTGGCACACATGGTGATGACGTCTGGGCGTCACTTTGCAATTGCATGTCCTTGAAGTTGCCTGACCTTCTCTGGATTTATCATTTGATGGATAACAAAAAAGCCTAAATAGAGACCACCATGACTCTGCTTTGATCGACAACGCGCTACGATGTATGGGTGCGGCAATGCGACCGCGAGCAGATAAGGAGTCAAATGTGAGTATCATTAGCGAGTTCAAAGAATTTGTAATGCGTGGCAACGTCATCGATCTCGCCGTAGCTGTGGTAATTGGCGCAGCATTCGGAAAAATCGTTACCTCACTCGTCGAGAAAATTATTTCGCCATTCATCGGACTGCTGGTTGGCGGCATCGACTTCTCCAAACTGTCACTCACTTTGAAAGATGCGACAGTGGATGCAGCAGGTAAGGAGGTGCCAGCCGTCGTGATTGGCTACGGTGACTTCCTCAACACAGTTGTGCAATTCCTGATCATTGCCTTTGCGATCTTCATCGTGGTCAAAATAATTAACCAGGTGACACGCAAGAAACCTGCGTCGCCAGAAACACCCAGCGAAGAGGTGCTGCTGCTACGCGACATTCGCGATTCACTAAAAAAGTAAGTCCGCCCAGATATTGGTAATCAGCGTGTCCGTTATCGTGGTGTCACGGAACGACGCCGTCAGTAAACGGCATGAATGGTTGTAACAAATCACGTTCTGCATAGGGCATATGAACACCAGGTGCCTTCAGGTACCTGGTGTTCCATTGCGTATCTTCCCATGTGGCATTTCTGGGCTAAATACAAGGCACTTGGCTCCAAAAAAATCTGAATTGAACCGGTCAACATTCCTACAAGAGAGCACCTTGGGGAACGTGCAAAAATACCGGGACTGCTGCACGGCGGCTGCGCACCCCACACTCAGTCAGCAGTCCTACTCAGCTCGATCAAAATCGGAGTTCGTGCCCGTTTCTAACTGGGGTTTCGCACACCTGTCAGGTGCGACCAGCCCGTCCAGATCCGTTCGGATCTGAACTAAGGTTGCAACAGCAATAGGTACGCATGCCAATCATTGCGCTTGGCAAGACTTCACCGATGATTTACCTCATGTGCGTCGTCATTTGATGCGATGCGATTCGTACTGCTGATCTCTGCAAGACAGAATCGAGACACACATCAGCCTTTATGCACCATCGCTACTGCCTGCGCTACGTATTCCAATTTATTCTGACTCAATGCAGCCAAGCAGATCCGTCCGTTACTGACCGCATAAATCCCGAACTCGTCGCGCAAACGATCAACCTGGACGTTGCTCAACCCTGAGTACGAAAACATGCCTGCTTGGCGTTGTATGAAATCAAACTCCGGCGTACCCAGTGCAGCCAATTGAGCAACTAAGCCCGCACGCAACCCGTGGACACGTTCGCGCATCTCGGTTAACTCCTGCTCCCACAGTGCCCGAAGTTCGTGACTGGTCAGCACACCGGCAACCAAGTGGGCACCGTGCGCGGGTGGGCTGGAATAAATCGTGCGGATGATGCGTTTTACTTGTGACTGCACCGCTTCGGCTTGATCGGTATTTGAAGCAACGATCGACAGTGCACCAACGCGCTCGCTGTACAACGAGAACGACTTGGAGTATGAGCTCGCAATGACGTAATTGCTGATACCTTCTTCGGCAAGCAGACGTACTGCATAGGCGTCAGCATCAATGCCCTGGTTGAATCCCTGGTAGGCCAGATCGATGCATGGGAGCAGTTGACGTTCCTTGAGCACATCGACAACTTGCTTCCACTGGTCCCGGGTGAGGTCAGCACCGGTTGGGTTATGGCAGCAACCATGAAGTAATACCACCGTCTTTGGTTGCAGTTTCGCCAGATCAGCCAACATCCCCGTGAAGTTCACGTTGTGGCTGACAGTATCGAAATAAGTGTAGTCCTCGATCTTGAAGCCAGCCGCAGAGAACAACGCACGATGGTTCTCCCAACTCGGATTGCTGATAGCAACAGTGGCGTGTGGCAGCACCTTCTTCAACAGTTCAGCGCCCACCCGTAAAGCCCCGGAGCCGCCAACAGTCTGTGAGGTGGCTACACGTCCAGCCGCCAGCAAGGGTGAGTCGACGCCAAACAATAATTGCTGAGTGGCCTGGGTATAGGCTGGCAAACCATCGATCGGCAAGTAACCACGCGGTTTCGGGTTCTTGGCCAGTTGCTGCTCGATCTGCTGGACAGCACGCAACAAAGGGATGCAACCGCTCTCGTCATAATAAATGCCGATACCCAGGTTGACCTTGTTGGTACGGCTGTCGGTGTTATAGGCATCGTTCAGACTCAAAATCGGATCGCCCGGAACCGATTCCACATTTGCAAAGAAGGACACAGGAGTACTCACTGAGAACGAAGGAGAAAATGCTTAGGGCCCCTACGTCGTCACGCAGTGCGCTCAAGCGGTTTCATCGTAGCAAGGCAGCAACGATGGTTGCTATCTGAGAAAGATCACACAAAACCGCGCCCAACCTGGAGTGTGAATTCTTTACCCTGCAAGCAAACTGGTAAAACTGTGTAACTCATGTGCTCTGTCCGTTGTCCCACATCAAAGCAGACACTATCCACATAAACGACCTGGATAACCTCAATCCACCCACTTCACTGCTCAGTTTGCATGTCGACATCCAACCCCACTCAGCACAGCAGACAAGTGTCTAAATGACTAACAGGCTCCCAGCATGCAGTGACGCACGTTAAATTTAAATCTGCACATAACATTTGACTGTCGATCTGCCATTCACCATGTACCCAACCACTGATGTCACCACATGGCCGAATGAGATCAGAGCACGAGGTGCCGGAATATTATAGACAGCTAATGATGCGCACCATGTTCGATCCTGGGTAAAAACAATCCGTAATGACCATGTCGCTGCACCAGCGGCTTGCTTACTTGGAATGATCTCGAACCCTAGCGTTCTACTCTCCCTGGCCGTTCAGCAATCGCGCTGTTGTCGATCCAGCAATTCTGCTGATCAGCGTGGCTCGCAGAAAACAGTATTCGAGTAAACATTCCATGCCGATGACACCATCAATCAGACTTTGATTCAATGCTGTGAGCCATAGATTCCGTGATTGAATTGTGAGTTTTGGCATTGTGGTGTACTTGATGCCTGCTCAATAGGAATGACATTACACATGTCATGATTTCATTCTCGACCAAACCTCTGACATGTATGTCTTTGCAAAACCATGTGCTGGGAAACGGTCCTGAATCCATATCAGCAATGATGCACTTAAATCAGAAACAGACAGACCCAAGGATGCGCAATCACTGACACGCATCAAAGCCATTGCGATCTAAACCGACAACATCGTGTGATTTGATCAGCAGTAGCAGTGAACGGGCGGTTCTCTTTTTTCCTTGTATTGATCGGTGCTGTACCAAAGTTTCATGCTTAAAAATATAAGAAAAAAATCACAGCTTCACCCATTCGAACTACGGCAACCTGCTCAACAGGATCCTGAAAAAGCAACATTTGAGAAACACAAGACGCTGCCCAAGCAGGCTTATTACGCATTTATTTATTGCTACACTCGTCCACATCTTTAAAGAAGTAGCACCAGCAAAACACACGGATGCAACAGAACAGCCACTAGTTCGATATACCTTTCTGGATGCAGTTGAACTCTGATAATGACAATTGGCAGACAATCTGGTGCAACAATAACCTCAGCCAACCTTGTTGGCTTTATGATGCAGGCAAACATTCCACATTGGAGCTGCCATGATGAACCGCGCACCGTTATCTCTGGGAATTCGTGAACGGTTGATCTTCGCACTGGACGTACCCAGTCGGGCGCAAGCATTAGAGTGGATCGACCGACTTGGCGACACCATCTCTTTCTATAAGATCGGCATGGAATTGTTGGCTTCCGGCGAATATTTTCAGGTACTCGATGACTTGGCCTCGCGTGGCAAGCGCGTATTCGTCGATCTGAAATTCTTCGACATTCCGGCTACGGTCGCAGGAGCCATCCGTAGCCTGTCGCAGTGGCCGATCAGCTACTGCACCATCCATGGCTGGCACGTGGCGATGATGCAAGCAGCTGCTGAAGCCAATACGGGCCAGATGCATTTACTAGCAGTCACCGTGCTGACATCAATGGCACGTCCAGATTTGGCGCAGATGGGTATCGACCGCGAACCCGTCGAAGTCGTGATTGAACGTGCATTGGCCGCCCAAATGGCGGGCCTCGACGGTGTGATTGCTTCTGGTCAGGAAGCGGGACCCATCCGCCGCGCCGTTGGCTCTGGATTTTCGATTGTTTGTCCAGGCATTCGCCCAAACCATGTGGCTAATAACGACCAACAACGCACGATGGGCATCAGGGCTGCTTTCGCCAACGGCGCCGATGCGATCGTGGTGGGCCGTCCGATCCGACTAGCAAACGACCCGCCTGTGGCAGCGGAGGAAATTCAGGCAGAGATCAGAGCTGCACTCGTTGAGTCACCGAAATAAAGTTTGGTGCTATGTCATGCGCAAACGTTTTGGAATCCACACATCACCTCTTCGAGAATGACCTCGCTCACTGTATGGTGTACGCAATCGTTCTTGTTCAATAGCGATACGCAATTGTTCAACCGTGCAAATGGCGGCTCAGTACACAGTGACAGAAATCTCCAATCTACGCTTCTACGTCGATCTTTGGAGAGGCCCGATCGATTGACGGTAACAAGCTAGACAACTAGCTTGCAGGAGAGCGAGCACACACCCATCTCTTCCAGACGGATCGCTGCTACACGCAAGGATGCGCTAATACTTATCCAAGGCTGTCTCTTCAACGACGCCATGTTGATTCTGGTTGGTCGTGGAACCAGCACCAAGTGCCTGTTGGTTGATCGCGGTGCACGCTCCTATGTGCTGAATGTAATGCTGTCCAACCGTTCCAAGAATCAGATTGATTCACCAACAACCGTCACCACCTGAAGCGGTACGCTCCCCTGTGCTTAAGAGTGTGAGGGTACCGCAATTATCTCGAGTCTGTGTTCCTTGGGGTGTTGCTGTCAGCGTGAAACTCATTGCCTGCACAGTACTCGTGAAACGGTAAAAATCATTAAGCCTGAGGCTAGGATCACATCCTGGCACGGACTCCGCCGCCTTGGCATACGTCATATTGGTCGTGTAATAGCGCTCCATAAATTGCGCTTGTTGTTGTAAGCACCCTTGGGCAGCCGAGCGACGGGTTCTGAGGATGCTCCCTTGGTAGTTAGCAATGGCGATCCCTGCCAAAACAGCCACTATCACCACCACAATCATCACCTCAATCAAGGTGAAACCGCTTTGCTTCTTATTTTTAATCATGAAGCTCATCTCGTTAGCTGGCATCATTACTCGGACCTCAGGACTTCACGCCATGAGACACGACCCATGTTGTTGTGGCCACCGCTGGAAGGCGGTGTCTTGAGCGACGTGACCGTGCCATCATCAGTCCCCACCTGCATGATGTGCCCGGTAAACACCGGACTATTCGGCGCACTGTCCACACCCACCCCGGATACCGGATTGCCATTGAGCGTACTACCACTGCCCGCACCACCGGTGTTGCCTAAATCGAAAAACCATTGACGCAATCGCCCACCTGTGAACGGATTAATCGCCATCACAAAACCCTTGCCACTGGGCTTGCAGACATTGCTGTTATCCGGGATTCGGGTGGTCCCGATCAGCACCCCTCCACGGAACATGTTGGATACGATCATCCGTTCTCCCTGCTTGCCGGACTGCGGCGAGATCAAATCCATGTACCAGCCATCAGCACCAACATTGCCAGGATCGGCCACCACACGAACGGCATCATGATTGACTTCGCCCTCATCAAGAATCTGCACCTGGCTGAGCGTGCTGCGCCCTTTGATCGTCGTCCCCTGGTCAATCAAGCCATACCAGCTCTGGACCTCCTTGTTACCCAGATCATGCGAAGACAACGCACGGCCCGTCCCAAAGAAGATCCACGTGCGTCCAGTGGATCGCTCGATGGCCCCCAGCGGCGTTGCGGTGATCGGCTGCGCCTTTCCCTGATACTCGGCATTGAACATCGGCTCCGCCTTCCACACGCGATCGGTAAGACTGAAGCGCCACAGCGTGCCCAGCAGGTCCCCGGCATACACGCGATCCGTGATGCCGTTGCCCTGACTGGACCAAGGCAGCACACCCGACAGTCCATTGCTTGAAGCCTTGCTCACAGCTATTTGGGTTGCTTGGCCAGTCAGCAGGTTGATCACGATCAGTTGGGCGTTGTCTGCGGTGCTGTTGGGACCATTGCCAAGCAAAACGGACCATGTCCCATCAGACGTCTGAACAATCATGGGTTTGTTTAGGATATTTCCCAGACCGCTGATGTCCGTAGACGTTTTGTCCCATAGCACACCAATATTGGAAGGGTCGGTCACATCCAAGGCGAACACGCCTGTCCCGCCACGGCCCAGGGTCCCCACCAGCACCGAACGCCACGTCCGTAAAGTCGTGTCGTAAATATCGGCCGCGGTCAGCTCCCCATCAACGTAATACTGGTGTACGTAGTTCTGATCGGTGTACTCAAGCAATCTGGGCATCGCCGCTTGAGGGACAAAGGCAAAGATCTCTGTACCGTTATTGGCATTGAAGGCATGCAGCATGCCGTCATTGGCCCCCACGTAGATCACCGGCACGCGGTTGGCCTGCACGGCGGCGAACGCTGCATAAGCCGACGCCCCGCTGAAGCGCGCCGCTGTGTATAGCCGGGGGTTGGGCGCGCCCACATACAACGGCTGGGAGTTGACAATATCCCCCATGAGGCCGCTGCGTACCCGGAGCTTGCCCGGCCCGCTGCCCTCCTGGCTACGATTACCGCGCAGGTAATCAATCTGCGCGGCACTGGCCGATGCCAGTGGCGTTTGGCTTAGGTTGTTTTTGGTGAAGTCTTTCAGTGTGGCGGCACTAGAAAACTTGATGACGCGCCGGTCCCACGCCGGGAAGTTCGCGTTCGCGCTCCAAAACGGAGTGAGCGCACCGGTCACTTTGTCCACGTGATAGGCGCTCAGATCGCCACGCCAGGTGCCGCTGAAAAACTGTGTCTGGTAGGTGACGGCGCCGGTTTCAAGCCTGGCACCATTACTGGACAATCCGGTGCCTGAGCCCTTTGTCTCGGCCACGATCCGCGAGAATGCTTTGTTCAGGCTGGACACCATCTTTTCTGCGTCAGCAGCAATGTAGAAATTGTCCGCACGCTTGAAGGTACGATTGTTTTTATCGTCAGTGAAGTACTCGCGGCTACTCCACCAGGTAGCCTCTGGCAGAGCTTTGAGCGTCTTATCCGGATCGTAACCGGCAGGCACTTGAAATCCGCCATATTTCGCGGCCAACCAGTATTGGTTAGTTTCTACTGGATTTTTGTAGTCCTCAGCCTCCACCACGTCGACCCAGTAGGTCGTTAAAAACTGATCCCCTTCAAGATCAGGACGCATGTCCTTGGTATGGGCATCGTAAGCCAGCGCTGCAATATAAGCCGAATTTTTATTATGAAAGTTGAAAGTAGATGCCCGGGCCGCCGCCAGCGCATCAGCCCGGCTCCTGCCCTCCATCTGGAAGATCTGCGCCATACGTTTAACCACGTCAACGCTTGTATCGTTTCTGACCAATTGCGGTTTGGCAGGCTCTCCCTCGGTGTTGGTATCACCGGGCAGATTCTTGTCAAAATTGGTGTGAGTGTCACCAATTCCAAGGACAACATTGCTCTGGCAGGCATAACGGATAGGATCATCCCAGGTCGTAATCACCGGGAAGGCATCGGCCTGCTGGTACTTTTCGTTTACCGAACCGGTCAATACTGAATATTCTGGAATATCGCCCAACCCTTTGAAATAGCGAACTACCGTGTAGTAGAGCTCACTGACAGGGTCATACCCTTTTGCGCTCTTACCGGTATTCATCTGAGAAAATCTATTCAAATAGTTGATCACACCGGAATGAGCGATCGTACGGCCCACCCGCTGGGTGGTCGCCGCGGCATCAGCAGGATTGGGATTGGGATAGAAGATGCCGGTCTGCGCATCCCATTCCGCATAGGGATTGGTTTTCTCGCCTTCATTCGGATAGTAGGTCTTGGGTCCGACAAACTTCTGATTGGCACGCAACACGCCTCCGTCCACCACAGTACTGTCATCATTTTTATAACCGAAAATGCTATATCGGATGCGCTTGGAATATTGCTGGATCAGCCCCTCGGGCTTGTAGGAGCCACTGGGATAGGCCACACAGTTGGGCTCCAGGCCGACCAATGGATCACACACCTTGACCCGGACGCTGACTTCGTAAATGCCATTATCATTCCAGTTCAATGCGTGCTTGGAAGGATCGTAAAATTGACCGTCCTTCTCTAAAGGTTCTTGCCACCAATTGGAGAAGGCGGGGGTCGCCTGAGTAAACCGCATTGTGTTGCCGAGGCCATCGATGCGGATACGGAATCTGCCCCACTGCGCAGGCACTGAAGCGGCGAGCAAATTCCGGCCTTCGAGCGTGCGACGCGGGTAATTCACCTGATACGGGCGATCCATGTCTGCTTTTTCCAGAATTGTCTCGTTGGTCGTGTCGCGCACGCGATAACCGCCGGTCAATGCGGAGCGGAACGGATCGATCGTCTGGGTGGCGGCCCAGTTCAGAAAATTCCCGGCCCACGCACCCCGGGAGGTATCGCAACTGTAATCGGCTTTAGGCCTTGGAGACGCAACGGGATAGAAGTAACGCTGGCGCTCATCAGCACTGTAATTGTATTGGTAGCACTTGTTGGAATCGAAGTACCCAACATACCTAACTCCTTGCGTGTAGGTGCTGGCAAGGTTAGCCACACTGACCAACGTGGGATACTCGACAGACGCAACAATGGCAAGATTGCCAGGCACTTCGCTGCCAACATACAACGGGGACTGAGAGATCTCCACTCCCGCCTGCACCGCACCGCTTATACCAGCGAGTGTACCGATAAGTATCGCCATCACCCGATTCAAAGCAGCATTGAGAACAGTCTTTTTCATGTCGATTCTTAATTAAGAAGACCGATTAATTAACGATGACAGCAGTTTGCAGGACAACGAACGCCCGCCCATCTTTTCCAGAGGGATCGCTGCTGCGCGCAAGGATGCGGTAATACTTTTCCGAGGAGGTATCTTCAACAGAACCATATTGATTCTGGCTGGCGCTGGAACCAGCACCAAGTGCCTCTTGGTTGACCCCAGTGCGCTCTCCTATGTACTGGATGTAGTACTGTCCAATCATGCCGGTGACTGCTTGGCTGCGCGTAGTAGCATTGATCCAACAATTTTCGCTACCGCGGCTACACCCGGATGCATTGCCGGTATAAGTATTGTCCGGAATCGCCGGACATATTCGTCCCGCTGGCGTACAGTCGTAGCCAGGTGCTCTGCCATTGGCGCTCTCTGTCCTGATGAACTCCTCAGCGTCGCGAAGCGCTGCTTCTGCGGTTTGAAAACTCAAGCTACGATCACGCAGATTAGCGCTCATGCGCTCTTGAAGTACCGTGGTGCGTAGCACGGCTAAACCAATCAACGTCATCACCAGCAGCAGGAGTAATATGACGATCAGAGAGATGCCGCGCTGCCTGCACGGCCCGACGTTGCTCATGCTCATAAATTTCTGTTCCGCAAGCTGATAACCGATGTGAGCGTGCGCGCTACCACCCTGTTATCGACACCCACTCTGTCGGTCGTTTGGATAGTCAACGCAACCCTAACCGCAATGACATTTTTCCATTCCGATACCTCGGAAGCTTTGACGTATTTTGCGGCACCTCTTAACAGGTAAGTCATTTGCATAGCGCTGATTGATTCAGCGACTTCGCCAGCACTGACCACACCATTGGAACCGAGAATCTCCTGATAGAGTGATGTCCCACCGCGCCCATTGGTTTTGACATACCACTGAACTGCACGCAATTCGGTGATGATCGAATTGGCTTGGTGCTGGTAATTGGGAGGATTCGCATTGCACACGGATGGGAGACGACCAAAGTGAGTGCAGGCATTTAATGGGCCGTTGCCATAATCGACGGTCGCGCCGGCAATGTTACTGGCCTGAAAGATTGAAAGCTGTTGGAGGTCGCACACCATCATGATCCCGTTGGTGCGCAAATTGGGTACTGACTTATCCAGCGTTATTCTGTTGGCCACCGGATCGTGCGCTACGACCGTACCTCCACTCGTACCTGCAGACAAAATGCGGATTGCATCCGTTCCTTGAAGGCCCCCAAGAAGGGTACCGCCATCAACACCGATGAGCGGTACGCTCCAATTACGCGACCACTCTGTGGTGGGATCTCTGACTCTGAGTACATTGGCAACGGGTAAGGTGTTATCACAGGCATTACCACCGGCCTCGCGTAGATCACGCGCCATCAGCTCAAACGCCACGCGCGCCGACTCTTGCAGGCGGCTCATGTTCTCCGTCGTTGTATAAAGCCGACGACTGGATATAAACATTGAAATTGCAGCGAGGACGACCAGTAACCCAAGAAGCAATGTGATCATCAGCTCGATCAGATTGAAACCACGCTGGACACGTTGCAGCGCAAAGCGACGGTTCAAAGTTTGCTCCTCACTTCAAAGATTTGCTTCTGCGTGGAAGATATCAATTGACCGGTTGGGGAACGCCCATTACTCGCACGACTCTCGTCCCACTGCACCTCGATCTTGCATCCATTGGCATCGCAAAGGATTGAACCACAGGTGTGTTCAGAATCGCCGAGCGCCGCCTTGAGGTTACTAATCCAATCACGGCGATCAACATCAACCAGACTGGTTGCTTGCGGCGCAGTACAAATCATTCCATTGGTGTTGTAGCTGCCTTGGATCGCTTCGCTGCGATTGGCACGCATCGCCTCAAGAATCGCGTATGACTGGATCACCGCATGGCTGCGCTGCATGGCACTGTCATTATTGCGTAGGGCCATGACTTGCATTGCTGCGATACCTAACATGCCAACAGCCAGAATGAATACCGAAATCAACACCTCGATCAAACTAACGCCGGCAGTAGCTTTTTTGCTTGCGATGGACATAGCAATGTTTTATTCGTCTCTAGGCTGAGAACATTGGGGTGTAGATCCGGGCGAGACGCGAATTCGGCTGCCGCCATTAATGCTGACAAAACGAAGATTGTTGGCTAGGCTGGCATTGGCCATACATATCGACAATTGCGCCGTGAGCAATGCGCCGTCAGAGTCGCGCGCCAGCCCATCCGGGTTGAACACAATTTGGTCGTTTAAACGGGCGATTGTGGGGCTACTCTGAACAATAACGTTGGTGATGGCATTGTTTACCCTTAGGATCTCTGTGCTCCCATTGGCCACGGTCACCCAGCGTCGCCAAGGGGTGCCGGCAACACAATCACGACCATTGTCACTGCGGCATACGGCAACCGAAGAACCAAGCCGGATTGCTTCTGTCCTGGCCAGTTGTAAAGAAGCAACCAACTCGTTAGCACTACTCGTCAAGCGCTCGCTATTAATCAGATTAATAAAGCTCGGATAAGCAAGGCCTGCAAGAATTGCCAGGATGGCGATTGTTACCATTAACTCGACCACCGTGAAACCATACGCAGGGGCAGGTGGGGTCGACTTCCATTGGCTCATCTTTCGATACATACACCGCGGACGAAAGGTGATTTATATCACAATTATAGGCGAGGTTATGATGCGATATAAATCTCTAAAATTTTATGCGTAATCGCCAGGATCGGAAAAAACGTATTTATACAACGTGCCCAGGATTCAATATCCACCGTCAAGCGATGCCACAGAAGCCGGTGCGTACCGTCCATCGCAAGGGCTTGAAGAAATCGTGGTGATCAACTGCCTTTAAATCCAGACGGCCTGCATTGCCCTGCATGCTCCCTACGTTCTGCTTCACCCTTATCGCTCAGCACTGTAAGTACTATCTTCGCGTATTCGCGTTACGCGAATGTCAACAGAACCTAATGACCAATACCTCATCCAAGTTTCAGATCAACGCTGGATATGCTGCGGCACACGCTGACTCATGCTGTATACGGACCCTCATGTTGAGTCTCTTGGGCGCGTCGCGCCAACCAATTCTGGCTCGAATGATAGACACGCTAGCTCAATGCATTTTCTCGGATCGCTATGAGCAGAAATATATTTAGGAAAATATATTAGCCCTTACCAGAATGAGACCACAGCCTGTGACCAGCGTTTTTCATCTACTTACAGAAAGCAATTAAAACGGCTTCGTCTATTCTCTTCGACCTTTTTGCAAGGTACCTTCGATCATTGAGAGATCGACGTTTCGCCTACTCATACGATGAGTATCCAAGAAATATTGCGGCCACCGTATGTACGGCGTAACAGAGTATAGTGTGAATGACACAAGCATTGTGACAATCCGGCATATATCACCTCCCGTTGCTGCACAGACTTCACTGATGCCGTTCTCACCTCAAACAATGCATGTGCTCCATATAAACATGTTGCATCAGAAGCTGATGTTGTTAGCCGATGTGCAGCATGATGTTATGGTGATGAAAATTCATGCACAGCTGGGTATCACGTGCTCTGCCGAGAATTTGCAGCACGCATTACAACACCCGCTGGTCAGTAAACGCTGCTCAAGTGTGTGATGTTCTTGGTTTATGGAGACATTGAGGACGGTCTTCAGTGAACGACGTTTAGTTCGCATCGACCCATTGATCTTCACCAATACTTTGAAGCCCGTGCTCAAGACAAAAATCTCTCATAGCAACGCCACACACACGGGATACTGCACAACCATGCACACATTCACTACGTCCCAGCCATCGAGATACTCACTCTGTGGGTCCCATGTGCAAACACATCAAGGATCAGCGCTCTGTGGCTGAGCTTCGATCGAACGGACCAAGCAATATGGGCCTTGTCGGAATCTTCACCTATTGCTCAACAAGCCGATTTGCGCATTCGCTTTAGCTAGGCATCCACATAAATTGATATGAAAGCATGCGTCGTTAGTGAAGCTCATTTGAATGTAATGCGAGACAACATCAACACCAGCTGACCACACCTCATCCTTCGCCACATATGACAGAGTCGTTACTGCCGATTGATGAAATCGAATCTCTACGGTTGGGATACGATCAAAACTAGGCTGCTCTTCCAAGGAGAGTCATGCGCCAAGTAGAGAACACTTTGTGCTGATCGCAATTCAACAATATTCTGCCAATGCAATTTCAAAACGTTTCATATAAAGGACACACTAAACTGTCGGTGCCGCTGTATCACTTGACTGTATTGTGTTCATGTGCCTGATCGTGGGCACTGGTTGACCGCCTAAGTGATACGCCCCAAACGTTGTAATTCGAGTTGTCTTGTACATTTGTCACCTGAAATAGAGTTACGAATGAAACAGTGGTGCATGTCGTATGAGCGTGCTATTAATGAAGCGATGAACTTTAATCGCGACAGCTTTTATTTTTGGTACTACGCATTTCCAATGCCATTGGCGGAGGAAGGATTGCGTGCTATCTGAAGGAAACTTCTTCGCATCCTTGAAAGCCGCCAACATATTTTGGCGGCTTTTTTATTGCCCACCCTCACTTGACCTATGCCTAAATTTTTTTCTGAGATTACATCCCATGCCACCATTTACCGATGACCTCCGCATCCGCAAGATTGAACCACTGGCACCTCCTGCACAGCTCCTCTTGCAACTCTCCTGCGATGAACAGGCGTCACTGACTGTAGCAGCCTCACGCACCGCACTGCACGATATCCTGCACGGCCACAACGACCGTTTAGCAGTGGTAATCGGCCCATGCTCAATCCATGACCCAATTGCAGCGATTGATTACGCGCAGCGTCTACGCCCATTGCGCGAGACCTATGGCGACGCACTGGAGATCATCATGCGGGTTTACTTTCAGAAACCGCGCACCACCATTGGTTGGAAGGGCTTGGTCAACGACCCGGATCTGGATGGCAGCTTCCAGATCAATAAAGGTCTGTACATCGCGCGCAACCTGCTGCGCGACATCAATCATCTGGGTTTACCGGCTGGCGTGGAATTTCTAGACACAATTTCGCCACAGTACCTGGCTGATTTAGTGGCTTGGGGCGCCATCGGTGCACGCACCACCGAGAGCCAGATACACCGTGAGATGGCTTCAGGTCTGTCGTGCCCAATTGGCTTTAAAAACAGTACCAGCGGTGATGTGAAGATTGCTGCTGACGCGATCAAGGCCGCTTCGCATCCACACCATTTCCTGTCAGTGACAAAGACGGGTATCGCCGCAGTCGTCGCCACTCAGGGTAATCCCGATTGCCACGTGATCCTGCGTGGAGGCAAGGTCCCAAACTACGACGCGAACAGTGTCGAAGCGGCCAGCCAAACATTGCTTAAATCCAAGCTACCAGTACGTCTGATGGTTGACGCGAGCCATGCTAATAGTGGCAAAAATCCAAACAATCAACCCAAGGTCATTGAGAACATCGTTGAGCAGCTCGAAGCCGGTGAACGCCGCATCGTCGGTGTGATGATCGAAAGCCACATTGTTGGTGGTCGGCAAGACTTGGTACCTGGCAGCACACTCACCTATGGGCAGAGTATTACCGATGGTTGCATCGACTGGGATACCTCAGTGGCAATGCTGGAGCAGCTCGCTCGGGCAGTGCGCATCAGGCAGACCCTACCAAGGCCCGCTACAGCTCACAAAACACCCGAAACCAACGTAACCAGATGAAACCACACACCCAACCAATGATCATCGTGTCACGCGCGTTTCGCTCCAACCATCCTCAACTCGCTTCCCTATTAGACACTTGGCAAGTCAGCTCAACCAGCAATCTCTGAAGGAATCAAGATCACCCACAGCATGACCTCTCATCCAACCACCGATGCCAGCAGGTGATGTGATGGCTCTCCCTCATTGCGGCTTGCTGCAATCAATGTTCTCAAGAGATCCCGATACGCAGTAGATACAGGACACCATGCAACATACTTGTGTCACCCAGTGGAACTCCCTCCCTTGGGCAAAGGGTGCTCCATTGAGTGCACCCTGAAAAACCACGGTACCAATCACAATAAAAACGCATTCTCTCTTGAGAATGAGACAAAAGAGAGATGACGCAATGACTTCGAGACGGAACACTGCAAACCATCGTCAGGAAACAAGTTTCCCCAGATATCCCGAGATTATGCTAAGGTCCCGACACATCATCCCTTTCTTTTTTTATTCAGAACAGATGCAGCGATACTTTCACTTCCCTAACAGAGCGATGTCGCACATTCGTATCGTAACTCTTAAATAAAAAATAATAAGATAAGAAACAAATATCGGCATGGGTAGCCACCAGGACGCCGCATCGCTCAATCAATATCAGATGACTAAAATTACACATCATCACCAGTACACGACGTTAGTAGCACATTCATGACGGATGACACCAGGGCAATAGCACCCCTGGGTAACCACATGAGCCACCAGACCAAAACACGCGTCGAAAATAGTAAAAACTGTTAACTCCGCCTGTTAAAGCAGCCAGTGAAGCAGCAGTCATCCGGGACGATCACCTAGACGCCCCTCAAACACAAAACAAGGGCCTATAGCTCAATTGGTTAGAGCAGCGGACTCATAATCCGTTGGTTGCAGGTTCAAGTCCTGCTGGGCCCACCAAACACTCAACAATGATCGTTTCGATGCAGCAATAGTCTGCAAGTACTGTATTGAAACCCGATGATCACGATCGTCAGGATGCCTTTGTAGCCCTGAAAAACCGTTATCTGTCAGACGGACTCCCAAGCCCTTTTCACTGAAACGAGATACTCCACATCGGGCGTATCACACCAAACACAAGATGACACGTGATCTGTTCGTACAACGCATACCATCCGAACGACTGGCTCTGAAGAAGGCCATGCAATGCCATCTCGCAAAGACAACCTTACCCAAGCGCCCTTGCACCCAGACAGGCGAACACAGCCATCGCTCCGATTAATCCAGATTTTTCGGAAAATATTCACTTGCAACGGTCACCCCTGAACTGACCAGGTCACACTGAAACACAGGCTTTGGCGGGCAAACACTGCGAAGACACTCGGAACAAATCGATGGTGCTACCAAGACCGTGCCCTCTTGAACCCACCTTGCTTAGGTCCTGGTTCACCACGACGCTCAAGAAGCCGAAGTTGCCTCCGATTGACATGCTTGCCTTGAATATCAACCACCCGGGACTAGCACCTAGACGAAACCATCAGCTTGAAACCAAAGGATAAAGAAAACGCTGCTTACCGTCGTGGCCACAGATTCCTTGATTGCACCATGCGCACCACCATCGAGACTGCAATACGCCCATCGCAGATGACTAACACCGCATCCTAACGATACCCATTGCCCCGAGTGTTTGGTGTATTCCATCGAAACCAAAACCACCTTTCCGCACCCGGACGAAACCACAGCCTGATTGCAGCGCCCACCCATCCAGCACTTCTCTTCGCATACCGGATGCATTGCTGCGGCACACCTGGCAAAGACACGCTCTCACCCACAGCCGTACCGCTGGCGAAACATTGAACAGCCTATGAGCTGGTCCACGAGGATTGCTGACTTCACGTCCCGCACATAAAACCGTCAGCCACATCCTGGAAGCAGATCCGAATACCTCCCAAGAGATAGACCATCAGCGAGCACACATCAATGCAACTGTTGAAAGGCTCCACATATCACCACACTGCGGATCGGTTAACAGCACCTGGCACCCGGCAAGCATCGCCGTTACGGTACACACTTGCAGCAACGATCAAACACCCATGCACGTCTCTCGCGAAGACGCAACGATGACACTTGCCATCGCAATGTACTTTGAGAACACCTTGCATTGCATTTGGGATACACGAAAGAAACGACACACCATGCCCTTTGCAAACATCCCCATGGCTGTACGACTCATCTACGCGATCTCTGCACCACGTGCAGATAAAATTTTGATGCCTCCTCTTTACGGAGACTGCGTTTTGACACTGGAGCACAATGCCAAAAATACCCTCAAAACACGCATCACCGACATACTTAGAAAATCCTCTCGCAGCATTGAAATAATGATCGATGCCACCGGAAGTGACAGCACAAAGCCAAAGAGATGATCGAAACCTAAGAGAACGCTATCCCCTGCATCAGCCTTGCACAGCGCATTGCCAAACCACTGGCAGCAACCCAACACAACAACTGCGGCATCCTGAGCAACATCGTCGTAGTCCTTGAAAACATGTGCGCTAACCGTAATCGCTGTCGTCAAAGCAGAACCGCATAGCGGCTTCACAACGCAACGTATCGATGGGCACCTGACCTCAAAGTACCTCGATCAACTCATCCTCACACCGCAAACCAAACTCTACAAAATGAGGCATTTACGCAGCACGACCCCACAACGCCGCCAACCCAGTGGCAGGCATTTCTGTTTGATCATTCGACCATTCAAGCAACAAGCATGCTAAAGCGAGGTACGAGCCGCTCATCGCAATCTTGAGGTTACCCAGCAACGTGTCGACTACCTGGAACTGAGGCACTGCACACTCACCGCCGCTGGTGACATGCTCCTCGTGTGCGACCCTTCCAGTGCTAATGGTACCGAAGCACCAAAGCCCGTCGGAGATGACGCTGGCTGATAGGACGATGCGGCTGGCAGTGCAAGATGGCAACCTCCTGCTCGGTATGTGCCTGGCGGCGCAGGCACGCGACAACGGGCTGCCCCTGGGAGTGGTTTGCACAGATGCGATGCAGGGCCCCTTGTTCTACACACTGTGGCCGGCTTTGCCGACGGAGAGGTTGCCGCCGCGGAAAGCGGAGTTGATCTCCACACGCCCGGTGAGTTCACGCCAATCCTCGCGGAGGCGTATCTCTTCCATGATTTTGTGCTGCATCGGCCAAGCGATCCGGTCGCTGACACCGTGCTGGCACATGAGGTCGAGCGCCGCAACGTTGTTCTTGACCTAGGTCAACAACTAAGCCGACAGCGGCAACTTACTGGACTCGAAGATGGTGCCGTTGATCAAGCTGCACTGCCAATAGCACCATCCGCTGCGCTCAAAGCGGCTACGAGCCGCGCCTCCGCAGACCGAACCAACGTGACATCTCCACGCCTCTCACGGCACTACGCTTCACTTCCGTATCGCTCATAGCACTCATGCAGCGACAGCCCAGGCTGAAACTGCACTTGATTCGTCTTCATGGTGCACCTCTTGGATCGGTACTGCCATGTTCGACGCTCACTGGCTCACCAGATGAGCCTGTTAAGATTGCTCGCTCATCGAGCAAAAGTATTCAGCGACTTGGATGGAGCACGCATTCCAATCAGCGGCGACTAGCAGCGTTTTCTTTATCCTTTGGTTTCAAGCTGATGGTTTCCTCTAGGTGCTAGTCCCGAGGACAGACATTCAAGCCAGGCATGTCAGAGTGCCACAGTGAACAACGACCCAAACAAGGCGAGTTCCAGCCTCCTGCACCACAAGGCCTCACTATTGAGTCAAACCGCACCTGGTGCATAGCGCTCACCCGCTCAACAAAACATCGCAAGCGACATACCGGCCTTTATCTCAGCCATTAAAACTGGCAGCCCCTCACGTCACCAGCCGCTCCAAATCACCAGCAGCGCTTTGTCCTGGTGTCTTCATCAATCCTGTCCGAATCCGAAGCCAATCATCATGACGACCTGAAGATACTTGCAACCAGACAGCCCCTTATCAGCATGTTGGACATAGAAATTGACGGTTGCATCACTTCAACCGGCGTGTGATTTCACCAGCGTGGTGTTCTGCTGGTTTAAACGGCGCACCTGCAATACAACACCGCATGCATCGATCGATAAGCAGCGAAACAAGCACGCTTGATTCCACGTGCCATCCGCACGCTGTGGCTGATACTTCACGCAATATTGGCGACTCAACCAATGCTGTTCTCAGCGTCCTCTAGGAACCTGCTACCCTGCATGAAAACCATGCGCCGCACTGTTTGCAGGATTCACCAGGAACACAGACAAACGCTGCCTGGGCCAATGCGGTCGTTTGATCTATAAATGATGACGCTGCACACGATGACGTATCGGCGTAGCGGGATACTGCAATCACGGTCATTCTCACCGGACTGGATACGCTCAGACCTCATCAGGAACGGCGGCTTTCATCCAGCCAGTCACGCGGACGTAAATAGTCAGCCAAACGTGCTTCGGCACTGCCTGGTATGGGTTGGTAACCATATTCCCAGCGTACCAACGGCGGCAGGCTGATCAAAATGCTTTCCGCACGCCCGCCACTTTGTAGGCCGAATAATGTGCCGCGGTCGAACAACAAATTGAACTCGACGTAGCGGCCACGTCGATAAAGCTGAAACGCACGCTCGCGATCGCCGTAAGGGGTGTCATGACGACGCTCCACAATCGGCAAATAAGCGTCGAGGAAGCCATCACCCACCGCACGCTGGTAAGCAAAGTCGCGCTCAAAATCCTGATCCAGGTCATCAAAGAACAATCCTCCGATGCCGCGCGTTTCATTCCGGTGACGCAGTACGAAGTATTCGTCACACCAGCGTTTATGCATTGCATAGCGTTCCTCGCCAAACGGGGCACATAGGTCATGGGCGACGCTATGCCAGTGCAATACATCTTCGTCGAACGGATAAAACGGGGTGAGGTCAAACCCGCCACCAAACCAAGCCGCAACCTGTTTCCCATCACGTTCGGCACGAAAGTAGCGCACATTGAGATGTGTCGTAGGCACGAAAGGATTGTGTGGATGGAACACCAATGACACACCGCAGGCATGCCAACTGGCACCCGCCAGTTCGGGGCGGTGCACGCTGGCCGATGGTGGTAAGTGAGTACCGGAGACATCGGAGAAGCCAATGCCTGCCTGTTCGAATACAGCACCATCGCGCAGGAGACGGGTGCGTCCACCACCACCCTCAGTACGCTGCCACTGATCTTCTTGGAAATGGGCTTGGCCGTCGATGGTCTCGACCGCCGTGCAAATGCGATCCTGCAGGGTAGTGAGATAATCGCGGACGCGGTCGAAATCGCTCATAGCAGCCTGGATGAAAGAAAAGAAGCCGTCGCGCCACGCGCACAGTGCAGGCAACCTACAACAGCTTGGACAGTGATTATGCCGTCGCACGGGCGATTGCACCCATACTGAATGCTGTCAATGTCACCAGACAGGGATGACGTCACAGTGCATCGACCCTGCTTGACACAAAAGCTCAATGCGACGCAAACCGTCACTGTACTTGTATCGGCTCACAGCACAGGCTCAATGGAACTGCGCGCGTATTTCCGGCGTCTGAAAGCGCCAGATTAACCAGCCGTGCAGTGCCACCATGGCGATTGCGGCAACCCCACCAATGCCCCATACCGCCAGCCGGGCCGTATGCAGCTGTGTGGTGATGTCCGGCGTGGTGATCATCTCCGGTGGCAGCAACATCATCACCCCATCGAATAGTGGTCCAATCAAGGGCAAGGCCGCGAGACTAACAATGGTCACGGCCAGCAGCAGAGCTATGATTCCACGCCGCGCCCATTCACGCTGATGCCACAGTCCCGAACCGACACAGACAAACAGTAATGACAGTGCACCATTGGCCAGCGAAAGTGCCAGGGTATGCCTGAACATCCAAGCAAACTGGGGCGGCATGGGTACCCCCAGTATGCCCTGCAACGTTGCAGGATCACCGTCAGGAACCAGCAAGAGGTGCACGATCGACAGCAGATTCGCCAACATGCTCGGCACACCTAAACCAAGGCACATGAAAGCCATCACTTTGACAAAGGTACGAGCGGACGCAGGAGTGGACATGGGAAGGATCCGACAATAACGCGCGGCGAATATCAAAACACTGATCGGATTGGGTTCATGGCTGCAACTGTGTTTCGAACAGTTTAAGGATGCGCTTGTATTCGTCCACCCAGGCATCGGCGTGGATGAACCCGTGGCGCTCCAGCGGATACGGGACGATCTCCCAGTTGTCTTTTCGCAACTCGATCAGCTTTTGCACCATGTCAACGGAATCCTTGAAAAATACGTTGTCGTCTATCATGCCGTGCACGATCAGCAAATGACCCTGCAAGGCCTCAACGTAATTCATCGGTGAGGAGCGTTGATACGCCTCCGGATCCAGCTCCGGAGTGTTGAGAATGTTGGACGTGTACTCGTGGTTGTATTGCATCCAGTTGCCCACCGGACGCAGTGCCGCGCCCGCTTTGAAGGTACCCGCAGCGCGGAACATCGCCATGTAGGTCATGAAGCCACCGTAAGAACCTCCATAGATGCCAGCGCGACCAAGGTCGCCCTGCTTATGGGCAACTAGCCAGTCCAAGCCGTCCAGATAGTCTTCCAATTCTGGATGGCCCATGTTGCGATAGATCGCGGTGCGCCAATGACGCCCGTAACCAGCCGAAGCACGGTAGTCGAGATCAAGCACGATGTAGCCCTTCTGCACGAGCAGGGTATGGAACATTTGCTCACGAAAGTAAGAGGTATAGCGGGCGGAAACATTCTGCAGATAACCAGCGCCATGGACGAACATGACGATTGGATAGCGCCTGTCTGGCTCCAGCGATGCTGGACCGTAGTACTTGCCCCAAATGACACCGGCGCCATGTTTAGAAGGTATCTGGACGTACTCCGGCTGGATCCACTGCTGTGCTTTGAACGTGGTACTGCGGGTATCGGTGAGCACGCGCGCTTGGCCACCTTTGGTTGATATCAACGCCAGCTGCGGTGGCAAATAGCGACCGGAATAACGCACCAGCAGCTGGCGCCCATCCGGGGAAAGGCTGAAGTCCTCCACGCCTTCCAATGCGGTCAACGTGTCGAGATGACCGCTGCCCAAATCGAGCTTGCATATCTCATAGCCACCGGGCCAGGTTGGATTACATACAAAGTAGACACTGCGCCCATCGACGCTGAGCTGCGGTGCGGACACCTCCCACTGACCAAAGGTGCGCTGTTTGGGGGTCCCTGTGCCTTCGACCGTATAGAGGTGGGAGTAACCAGATTCTTCCGACAGTAGCCACAAGGTACGGTTATCCGGTAACCAACCGAAGTCGTTGAAGTCCCAATTAATCCAAGCACTGTCATGCAGGCGGTGACGTGCATTAAGCGTGGCTTGCTCCAGGTCGACGGCAGCAATCCAACGATCTTTGTTGTCAATGGTGCGAATCTCCACTGCAACGTTGTGGCCGTCCTCACTCCAGCGAATCGCTGGCCCATTGCTATCGGCATCGTTCTCAATCCGCACTGGGCGTTCCCCTCTTAAGGGGGCTTTACCATTCGCTTTGCGCAACGCGGCTAAGGGATCATCGGTTATACCCGGCAGTGACGAGAAACTCAGCTTGTGCGCAGTACCAGCAATCACATTGATTAACCAGAGGGTATGCGGTACCGGCATGTTGCGGCCTACTCGGGTACGTACTTCTTGGAATTCCTCATAACCGGACTCCGTGACGTAACGGGGCATCTTCCCGACCTGTCCCTCGTCAACGTTCTTAGGTTTGGTGACCAACAAAAGATGCCGTCCATCAGGCGACAAGCTGCTATCAACCATCACTACCTCTTCGCCAAGGTAGACAGGGGCTGTGGCGCGGCTTGGATCCGCAGCACGCCATATTTGGTCCTGTTGTTTGAGCGCCTCGTGTTCGGCACGCTCGTTACGTAATGTGGCTAGATGCTTCAGTTGCTGATCGCGAAGCGGATCGCTCTTGGGGGCGGTATCAGGATCAGGCCCGGCGTGAATATCCGTCAGCTGCACCACGCCGCCTTGCGGCATCCAATGATACCAATCGTTGCCAACGTGCCAGATGACACCACCATCGGTAGCAAACTGGGGGCGGCCTTTGTTCTGATTACTGCGGGTCAGCTGGACCAACACACCCTTGCGCAAGTCACGCAAGAAGATATCCCCATGACGCACGAACAGCATACGCCGGCGCTGTCGGTCGTAGACGGGGTTAGGTGCATCCAGATCAGTGAGCAGAGTATCGCTCACAACATGAGCAGCGTTACTGCGTAACGGTTGGCGGTAGATCTCATGCACCGGACTGTTTTCACGCTTGCGTTCGTATTGCACTTCATGGCTATCCCACTTCCACCAAGCAACGTCGACACTGGAACCGATCCAATCAGGGTCAGCCATGATCTGTTCGATCGTCAATGGCGTGGAGGTGGTTTGGGCGGATACGCTGGCAGTCAGTAGACAGATGGACAGGAAAAACAACCGGGACATAGTCAAGGTGGCGATAGCAGAAAAACCGCAAGCGTAGCAGCGTTGGAATCTCGCTGCGGGTTCGTCCTAATCCAGCAGTTCTCATCGTTGCTTAAAAATTAAGCGATGTCGCAAATGTCGATCCTCAACTCACGCACGGACATCACCCCAGTGCACAGGGGACTACAATTCTCGCATGCGAGAATTCGATGCCAATCTGCAGATACTTCTTGTCACTATCTGATCCAATCAAACAACATCCAGATAAATCAAATTTCACACCAGGCACTGTTGTCATGCTGGGTGTCATGGGTGCACTGCGAATCACCTTGCTGGATATCGTTATGCCTGATCCAATAAAGCACTACACAAAGTTGCAGCGGCTTGAACCAGATGGAGCGGTATAGTGGATCTTGTCCGTTTGTTCTTGCGATTGAATGATGTATTTCAGGGAATCAATGACATCTGACAATAGGAATGACAAGCTGCCCTTGATCCTCAGATATTCAGGGTTGACATCATCCAACGCACTAAACGATGTCACTTCTATTCCGGAAGGCATTGTGTATGTCAGGCCATCGATCAATGCATTCATTATGGATGCTGGGTTTACGTTAGACACTGCCACCAATACGTCGACGACATAACAAGCGGTTCCTTCTACAAGGATCACTCCCACGTGAGGAACCACGTGTATGGGCACTCCAATGCATTTACTTATACCGCTTCATTGGAAAAGTCATCGACGTGTTTGAGATCACTAGCTGGGCCATCCGTCATGCGGGAAGAGTAGTAACTGTATCTATTCCAGATCGGTATAGAAGATGCAGATGCTGACGGAACATCATTGATATTTATTCATCGGACGAGTAGCAGATGCTCATTTCGTGGCAAGTACGCTTTGCTTAAGATATTAAAAAAAACGCCACATCAAGTGGCGTTTTTGTGGTGATATCCTGCGGGATTGGATAGGCCATGCGCTGCAAAGGCTATTTACTCTGTCTGCTTACGAAACCCAATCTTCTTCATGTCGGCGTTTTTAGCAGCCGCCAGCACTTTGGCGATCACTTCGTATTCTGAGTCTGGATTAGCATCAATCTGCAGTTGCGGCTGGTTGGTTGGATCTTTCTGGACTTCCTCCTCCATACGCTGTTGCAACTGGCTAACCGCAATAAGAGTGTTGTTCCAATAGACTTGGTTGCTGGCATCGATCTTCAATTCAATCGGCGGCGGCGGTTCATGATCCACCGGTGGCGGATTCAGCACGTTCTGCGGTAAATCCACGGCAATCGGATAAGTCATGATCGGCGCAGTGACGATAAAGATAATTAACAACACCAGCATCACATCCACAAGAGGAGTGACATTGATATCGGCCATCGGGCCACGGTTGCTACCACTACTGAATGCCATGGCCTACTGCCCCTTTTCTTTGGTTGCAATGAAACCAATGTCCAGAATACCTTGCCCTTGGGCGACCTTGATGATCTCGTTGATCTTGCCCATCTTAGTGGTGCGATCACCACGCAAGTTGAGAGGCGGCTGTGGGGTTTTTTGCGCAGCGACCGAAAAACGCGATTCCAATTCCTTGTCGGTGATTGGCTCGTCGTTCCAGTAAAGCGTCCCATCCTCCTTCACAGCCAAGGTGATCGGACTAGAGCGTTTTTCTTCATTGTCCTTCTTGACCAGATTAGCCTGAGGCAGTTCCACCTTAATCTTGTGAGACATCAGCGGCGCCGTAATGATGAAGATGATCAGGAGCACCAACATCACATCCACAAGTGGCGTGACGTTGATATCAGACATCGGACCACTACTGTTTCCATTACTAAAGGCCATAACGGACTCCGTCTAATAGTATTGCGATGATTGCTTGAAATCAGGTGACAGGATCAGCGTACCCGTGAGCCCGTAGCAAAGAAGTCATGCAAGTCATGTGCAAACGTATCGAATTTAGCAATCGTAGAATTATTGATCTTCGAGAAGAAGTTAAAAGCAAATACAGCCGGGATCGCAACGAATAATCCAATGGCGGTCATAATGAGTGCCTCGCCTACCGGGCCGGCGACAGCATCAATCGATGCCGAACCAGTAGCGCCGATGGTGATCAACGCATTGTAGATACCCCACACGGTACCCAGCAAACCTACGAATGGGGCGGTTGCACCCACGGTCGCCAGCAGAGTCATCCCTGATTGCAGCCTGCTACTTTCACGAGTGACGGCTTGGCGTAACGCACGATCGACGAACTCCGAAAGACTCAGCCTTTCCCCTAGGCCCGCAGCATTACCACCTTCTGTTCGCTGATGATGGGCCGCTGCTTGAGCAGCATCCAAAGCAATTTTGGAAAACGGTTCGGAAGCTGATTGTTTTTCCATCGCACGGATTGCATCTTGGGCATTTTTAGCCTTCCAGAACGCGTTAATGACCAAATAGCCTCCGCTCTTCAAGCGCACAGCACGTAAGATGTTAATCACTGTCCAGTACCACGAAAGAGCGGACATGGTGATCAGAATAATCAAGACAGCCCAGGAAACTGCAAATTCGGCCGGTGACGCAGTCATTTCGCCAATGAGGTGCCAAACGCCCATTTTTGAAAGGGCATTCGACGGATTAGAACCCCCTGCTGTGGCGACGATGAAAAGATTCTGCAACATGACACTTACCTTTTAATGTTGTTGATAGGGAAGCACAGATAACCGGGACTGGGCAGTCCAGTCCACAGCATTAGGCCTATAGTGCAAAATTGACCGGTACGCGGACACGACCAGGCGATTTCTTTCCATTGATCACGGAAGGATTAAAGTTCCATTTGGTGGCGGCCTCCATTGCAGCACGATCAAGATCCCGATTTCGGCTAGATTTCTCGACAGACACGTTAGTGACGTTTCCGTTAGCATCCACGTCAATGATTAAAACGACCTCACCTGTGATACCAGCACGCAAAGCAGCTGGTGGGTACTTTGGTGGGTTCATTTTCTTTGACGAGATATCCACGCTGGCACCAATGTCGCTCGGGGGAGCCAGCTGTGGAGGCGGCGCAGGTGGTATGACAACGTCGTTTGGACGAGGTTCGGGAACATCAACGACTGGCGCTTGTGGCGGCGGTGGCACCGGCGAAGGACGCGGTGGTGCCAGATTCTTGACCGGCAAAGGTGGCTTGTCCTGCGGCGGCGGTGGGGGCGGGGGGGGGGGAGGCACATCCACGATTGTTACCGCCGTGACGCGCTGCTTCTCGGGCGGTGCCTTGGGTGCCACTGCAGGAATCAGTAACAGCATCAAAGCAGCAAGATGTAAGGCGATTACAAAGGCAATACCAACGATACGAGGCCAATTTAAAGCATCGCTCGCATCTTCTTGGTCATGCCTATGGACAATAAGTTGTTCCGTCATGTGCCAATGGGCTCTATACAGTGGAGGCACGGACCGCTAAAGCGATCCATGAATCAAGCAGTGATTGACACCGCAGCAGTTTCTAAGCTTATACCAATAGGCGCGCTTACCACCATGTATTTTTAACTTTTCCCATAGCACGAGAGAGAACAACATTATGCCAAACCACGGAAGTTGCCGGATTTAGAGCAAGACTCTGGAACAGACAGCAACAAGCTAGATTATATGGTCAGATCTAAACACTGAACAGGATAACCTGCAGCAACGCTATATGCTTTGGCACACTGAACCTTTAACAGGTGTTTAAGTTACCGCCTGATATTGCCGTAGCGATGGTGAATTAATGGGATCACACCATTGCAATCGCAATACCTGAGCATTTTAAATGTTACGGTTGCGTTCAACAAAAACCCGAAAAACCGTAAGTAAAGTACCTGTAGCCAGGTTAAAGGCATTCACGACTAGGACTCAAGCTGATAAAGCCCATCTGCGATAACCATTAGTTAGAATGACGCTCCTAAGCGACTACAACATCTGTTGGAAAGCATGGCCCGCTTTGGTTACTGGATGTTGATAATTTTCTTGGCTTCTTCTTGCTTTTTTATCCCCTTGACCAATGCTTGCTGAGCGGCCTGTTTCGCTTCAGCAGTGCGGCCATGTTGGAACAAGACTTTAGCTAAGTTGAGATATGTCTCACCATCTTTAGATAATGGAGCAGCTTTCTGCCAATTCTGGATCGCTTGCGTGATCTGATCTGTATAGTAATAAGACTGCGCCAACGCAAGATAGGTTTGATAGTCTGGTTTTAAGATCCCTTTGTGGATTCCCTCGTTAATGACAGCGATAACATCCTTTTCTTTGTTGTCCGTATTGGCGTAAATCGAGTACAACTGTTTGTATTCGCGTTCTTCGGTAAGCTTACCCGTGGTGCGCAACTGTTCCAGTACGGCTGCCGCTTTGTCCATTTGATCGGCTTGCATGTATATGCTTGCCAAATTGATCTTGACCTTCTTATCGTTCGGTGCTTTAGCGGCCAGTGTCTCAGCCATGGCGATGGCTTCACCTGTCTGTCC
The DNA here is from genome assembly GCF_013177435.1 of Xylella taiwanensis. Taxonomy (NCBI): domain Bacteria; kingdom Pseudomonadati; phylum Pseudomonadota; class Gammaproteobacteria; order Lysobacterales; family Lysobacteraceae; genus Xylella; species Xylella taiwanensis. Next base: position 10,005 of record NZ_CP053627.1, on the reverse strand, counting down.
GGCCTCCGAATAGGTAGCTATTAACAACTGTTCCCAGCTCGCTTTCGGTTCAGGAGAAGTGGCAATTGCCTGTTTAATAAATGGGATCGCTTCGCGGTACTTCTCTGCCTGATACAAGGCTTGACCCTTGAGAATCAGGTCCTCAGGACGCTTTGATTGGGTTTCAACCAAGTACTTATCAAGTGTTGCCAAGCCCTCAGAATATTTTCCTTCCTGCAGTTGTAACTGGGCAAGTAGTAGCAGCGACTGGTAGTGGTTGTTATTGTCCAAACCATTAAAAGCGATCGCTTGCTTCAAGTAATGCTGTGCAGCGACTAAATCTTCAACCTTATAGGCAGTCTGCGCAGCAAGTTGCGCGGCTAACGATTTATCAGCCTCATTAGCATTACTGTTGGCCAAAATCTCATCAGCCTGTGCACGTACCGCAACATCATCTTGGCCCTTGTTGTAGGCATCTACTAGTTTCTGTAGGTAACCCGCCAATCTAGATGAAGTTTTAATCTTGGGTTCCTGACGCGTGGCCTGGGGATAGAGGTTCTCAGGGTTACCCTTCTTATCAACATAATGGCTCAAAGACGTATTGTTGGACTGCACCGTTGCATGCACAGCGATTGCGTTCCCCAGGAACATAGGAATAAACAAGGACAACAGGTCTTTCTTGTAGTTCAGCCGTTTCACTCTAACCTCATTAGTCTGTGTAATAGAAAAAATTTATATGCCAATATTCAGATGCTCAATCTGTTTGAAATCGAACATTGGTTTTTTATGCTGTAGGACTGCAATGCGGCACACGTCCAGACTCACGCGCTTGCGCATACACCGATGCTAATATTGTGCTCTGCTGCTCCAATTGACGGATACGATTGGTCGGATCTGGGTGAGTAGACAACCACTGTGGGGCTCTCTGACCTGCAATAGCCAACATGTTCTTCCAAAGATGGACTGCTTCGACTGGATCAAAGCCAGCCTGCGCCATGAGACGCTGACCAACAACATCGGCCTCACGCTCCTGAGTACGCGAGCCTGGCAACAGAAACGCAGCTTGTGCAGTCAAGCCACCAATCTGGTTAACCGCAGTGGCAGCGCTGTCTCCGTAAGCAGTACCTGCCAGTACACCAAGTAGCCCTAAGCCGGCCTGAGTACCCAGCTGCCAAGTAATACGCTCCTCATGATGACGGGAGACAACGTGGCCAATTTCGTGCCCCAACACTGCCGCCAGTTGTTCTTGATTTTTCGCCGCACGGAAGATTCCAGTATTGACCCCAACCTTACCACCCGGTAGCGCAAAGGCATTCGGTTCATCATTAATAAATAATGCAGTCTCCCACTTTGTTTGTCGCCACTGCAACGGCAGTTCTGCGACCAAAGCATCAACCACGCAACGTACGTAAGCATTCTGACGTACATTGCCACTGATTTTTTCCTTGGCCTTCGTCTGGGAAAACGCCTGCTCACCGAGCTGATCGAGCTGGCGTTGCGAGACACCACCGAAAACTTGATGTCGACCAGTTGGAGAGATATCAGTCGAACAAGCACAAAGTAACAGTGCCGTTATCAAGCAAAACACTAGTTTTTTCATCGATTGCCGACTCCTACAAGAGTTGCAAGCATTTGTTAAATAAGTTTAATTTTGAGTAAGAATTATTGAATTCCCCAAAAATACAATCCAATGAGTGCACAAATATTGTTAAAGCCATGGGTTACGATCGAAGCCCACAAACTGCCAGTGCGCCAGTACACCCAGCCAAAAGCCGCACCCAAGATCATATAAACCAACCACAGGTAAAGAACCGCCAGCCAGCTATTGCTACTCAACCCTGGAATTTCGTGCAAAAAGGCAAACGCTAAACTACTTAAAGTGATGCCTAATACTGGCCGATCGGCAACCAAGAAACGACTCAACAACACACGCCGAAACAATAATTCCTCATAGGCTGGCACCAACAATACGACGAACAACACAACGAATAACGGCCAGCGCACTAAACCTTCTTGTATCAATGCTTGGTTACTAGGCACGATCCGAATGCCCAATTGTTCAGCTAGCACTCCAGACAGAACACTGAACAGAAACGTTAAGAGAGCAACACCGATAATCCAATTCCAAGTAAACGTTCGGCACAACGCCAAGCGTGCATGATAACGTTCATCAACAGTGGCGGGGCAGCGCCAAAAATACAACAACAACGCCGTACCCCCAATGGCGATCAGCGCCACCAACATTTGTACCAACACATCAGGCTGGCCAATCAAAACAGAAATTGATTGCGAGTCCAGCTTCTGGGTTTGCTGTTGTACGTGCATTGTAAGCATCACGCCGCGGTATGTAGCCCACAGCAACATCACAGCAGTGCTGATCAACACTATCGTGACGAAACTCAGCAGTACATCAATACCAAAAGGGATCAGTACAGCTGACAAACGCGTGATACGGTGAGTCGACGTAGTTGCTGGAGAAAACAGATTAGACATAGCATCGTTTTCTGATAGAACAGCAACAGCTATCCGTGCGTAATAACATTAAATATCCAAATGGGTGACTTTCAATGCATTGTCCTCAATAAAGTCACGGCGTGGCTCAACAACATCGCCCATCAGGGTGCTGAAGATTTGGTCGGCAGCTATAGCATCTTCAATGCAGACTTGCAAAAGACGGCGGGTATCCGGATTCACCGTAGTATCCCATAGCTGCTCTGGATTCATTTCACCCAGACCCTTAAAGCGCTGGATTTGGCGACCTTTCTTCGCCTCCTCAAGCAACCAGGCTTGAGCATCACCAAAACACTCAATTGATTGCGATTTGTTACCACGAACGATTTTGGCGCCGTTGCGAATTAATCCGTGCAGCAACTTGGCAGCCTCGTACAATGGACGTAACTCGCCAGTCTCTAACACGGACAATTGCAACACTTGGATCAGCTCCTCACCCATGTGATAGCGAGTTGCCAATAATGCTGCAGAGTGTTGTTCATCAGCAGCCTGCATTTTCAGAATGTAACGCGGAGTACCCAAGCTGGCCCGGTTCAAGCGTGCCATAAGAAACCGCAGATGGTCGTCGTTAGTGTAGGACTGAAAATAAGTCGAATCCAAGGGGACAAATTCAAGCAACGCTTCCAGTAGGCGGGAGTCATAACGATGCGAATGACGAGCGATAGTATCTTTAGCGGCAATGTATGTAATCAGCAATTTCTCCAACGCCACACCCTCAATTGGTGGTTCGCCTTCAGCAGGGAATAACTGCGCTCCATCAATCGCACTATTCGCCAAATAAACATTCAGTGCGATATCGTCCTTTAAATAGAGCTCACTCTTACCTTGTTTTAGTTTGTACAAGGGTGGTAAGCCAATGTAGACATGACCACGTTCAATCAGTTCTGGCATTTGCCGGTAAAAAAAGGTCAGCAATAAAGTACGAATATGCGAACCATCCACATCAGCATCGGTCATGATAATGATACGATGATAACGCAGCTTATCTGGGTTGTATTCGTCCTTACCAATGCCTGTTCCAAGGGCTGTGATCAGTGTGCCGACCTCGGCACTCGCTAGCATACGGTCAAAACGTACACGTTCAACGTTAAGAATCTTACCTCGGAGCGGTAATACTGCTTGATTTTTACGGTTGCGCCCCTGCTTGGCAGAACCACCAGCAGAATCGCCTTCAACAATAAACAGCTCTGACATCGCAGGGTCTTTCTCTTGGCAATCAGCCAATTTGCCTGGCAAACCGGCGATATCAAGCGCACCCTTACGACGAGTTAGGTCACGCGCTTTACGAGCAGCCTCGCGAGCACGAGCAGCATCGACAATCTTTCCAGTAATGGCACGTGCTTCGTTAGGATTCTCTTGTAAGAATTCCTCCAAACGCAGGCCGAAGGTGGCTTCCACTGCCGGCTTGACGTCGGAGCTCACCAACTTCTCCTTAGTTTGGGAAGAAAAACTAGGATCAGGGACTTTTACCGATAACACCGCAATCATCCCTTCACGCATGTCATCACCAGACAAAGTAATCTTGGCTTGTCTAGCAATCCCGTTGTGCTCGATATAATTACCCAACGTACGAGTCAACGCAGCACGGAAGCCAGCGAGGTGAGTACCACCATCTTTTTGCGGGATGTTATTTGTAAAACAATACATCGTTTCTTGATACGCATCCGTCCATTGCAAAGCCACATCCACAGCAATACCGTTGTGTTCACCTGTGACTGAAATTACGTTCGGATGCAACGGAGTCTTCAATTGAGCCAAATGTTCAACAAAGCTACGAATACCACCCTCATAGTGGAAATCGTCACGCCGACCCTCACCACGTTCATCAATCAAGCTAATCTTGACCCCAGAATTGAGAAACGATAACTCACGCAGACGTCTTGCAAGATTCTCGTAATGGAACTCCACATCACTGAAAATCTCTTTTGCCGGCTTAAAACGCAGCGTAGTACCACGTTTGGCTGATACCTCTAGTTGTTTGAGAGGATATCGCGGCTCGCCCAAAGCATATTCCTGTTGGTAGTGGTAACCATCACGCCAAATATCCAGCCATAATCGTTCGGAGAGGGCGTTGACCACTGACACCCCCACCCCATGCAAACCACCAGAAACCTTATAACTATTGTCATCAAACTTACCACCGGCATGTAAAACCGTCAGAATCACCTCAGCGGCTGAAACACCCTCTTCTTTATGAATATCTACTGGAATACCTCGTCCGTTATCCGAAATCGAAACTGATCCGTCAACATGAATCTTGACTAGAATGTTATCGGCATGACCAGCCAATGCCTCATCCACCGAGTTATCGACAACTTCAAATACCATGTGGTGCAAACCAGTACCGTCATGGACATCTCCGATATACATCCCAGGACGCTTGCGAACAGCATCCAGTCCACGCAGTACTGTAATTTTACTTGAGTCATATGCACTGCCATTACTAAGCAGCGGGGCATTCTGTTTTTCAGTCATGCGTTTTTCATTGGCTCCATGTCAATTATGGCAAACTTCAGGTGTACTAAACTGCTAAAAAAGAGAAGAAGATAACCTTGAAATTATAAATTCTTCGTGGAATTTCAGGGAGTACAACACAAAGAATATTGATTCAATTCAAGAAAAATAACACCTTAACATCCTCAAGAACAATCCCGAAAAACTCAAACCATTATTCTAATATCCACTTATGACGGTTTACTCTCAATTTGCATCCCACATCCCAAACTGGAGAAATTTATCTACCCATCTCTTCCAAGCTGAGAAAAAAGCCCTTTAACTAAAGAAAATGTTTAACTTAACCTTATCAATGTTGTGTAATCGACAAACCAACTTCAACATATAACACCACAACAATAATTAGGTTAGATATTGACACGCAGCGCATGCATTAGATCAACCAAAATCGCAACGTATTTAGATAGAAAGAATCCATTAACTCTGGCGAATATATGCACAAAAAAATTCGCCTTAATATCAATATTTCTTTTAAAAAGCCCTTAAAACTATCAAACAGTTGTCACCCAATCCCCCAAAAAATCGCCTCAGAATCTCCGCGTGACGACGCCGTGTTCCACGTGAAACATCGCACTCCCTGGAAAATCCAGTTTAAATCCTTGCGGAACTTCATTCCCCGTGATTAATACCTGCGCTGGGATTTCAGCTAATATCTCCAACACGCGCCCCTGATGTTGATGATCTAACTCTGAAGCCAAATCATCTAAAGCAATAACAGGCCATTCACCACGTTGATCAAAAAAATCCTGCGCCTGAGCTAGTAAGCACATCAAAGTTAGAAGTTTTCCTTGTCCACGAGACAAAACATCAACTCCAGGAATACTGACAAACAATGGAGTCCAATCCGCACGATGTGGCCCTAATGAAGTATAACCATACTGACAGTCACGTTCACGCGCCATAAACAAGGCATCAATCAAAGGTAATTCATGGCGACGCCACCCATGATTAAAGCTGAAATTATGTATTTTTAGATCAGGCACTACTCGTAAAATCAAAGGGGTTACTCGTTCCTTTAATCTCTCTAAATATTGAAGACGGCGAAAAGTCAATTGTTCACCGACTTCACTCATTTTTTGATCCCAAGCATCTAACATCGCTGGTTCTATTTTCTGCTTGAGTAAAGAATTACGCTGTTTAAGGACATGCGTATAACAACGCCATAACTCTAAAAAATCGGGTTCCACGTGGAACAATCCCCAGTCCAAGAACCGACGGCGTAAGTCAGCATTACCGTTAATCAACGGGTAACTACTTGCTTCAAAAGTAATCACTGCCAATGCAGCACATAAAGTAGCCAAGTGCATTATCTTTTGGCCATCTAAACGTCCTGTCCATTCTTGTCCATAGTGACACAAACCTGCACGACGCCGACGCGCATTAATTGCGACCGTCTCTTGCCACTCCATAAAAATTTCTAGATTTTCAGAGCCATGTCGGATCAAACCATCACGAACTCTGCCACGGAAGCTACGCCCGTAACCCATTAAATGTACAGCTTCAAGCACACTGGTCTTACCTGAACCATTCTTACCAATAAAAAGATTCAATCCAGGTAACGGAAATAAATCAATCGCATTAAAACAGCGAAAATGACGTAATACAATATGAGTGATGTGCATCAGATTCACTGACACAATAGTATGCCCAACGAAACAACGCAGAGTGGGCAATATGATCAGGATATTAAGAATATGAAAATAATGATACTTAGAAAAAGTAAAAGAAAACCCATCAGCATCAATTAATAAATATTATTCACAAAGGACTAAAGAGCAAATCACATTAATATCATAAAATACCCCCCCCCCCTCAAAAATATTTAAGATTTCTTGGGCAAATTTTTGAAAGGTCCAAACAATTAACAAAAAAAGCTTAAATAAAACCTTTCAAGATAATTTCACCTTTACGCTACCCTGCAAAATCAATAAAAAACATGAATTCCATGAGAATCTGATTTAACAAATAGACTTAATTTGCAATTGATTGACGATTATCAAGATAAAACTACATGAAGTGATCAATAACCTGCATATCCACGTTTTGGACCTCGAATTTTACTTCATACTACATGGTTACAAACTATAAGCTCTATTTGAGTAATACTCTGAAGGAGAACTCAATAAAAAATGAAGATCTATATAAAAAGTTCGTATCAATCTTTCATCATTTTCAGTGAATAATAAATACATATGAAATTAATGATTCAAATCAAGATATTTATTATCCATTTAACTTAAAATTCAATATCTCGACAAAAAGTGCCCGACACTTATCAGGCGTACTTATATTCAATTTCAAAAAAATCACAATCGTAATGGCATCACTACTTGAAGTGACTTTTCACTTTTAACTTCATGAATTAAAGCAGAAGAGCTTGAGTCACGTAGTTTAATAATAACAAATTCATCACGCAATGCTGACAAAGCATCCAATAAATAGTTTACATTAAAACCAATTGCTAAGCCATCGACAGTAGTTTGGGCCTCAATTTCTTCTTGTGCCTCTTCTTGCTCTGGATTATGTGCATTAATTTTTAACTGCCCTGGTGAAACTTCAATACGCACACCACGATATTTTTCATTAGATAAAATTGCCGCACGTTGAAGAGCTGCACGTAAAACTTCACGATCAACTTTTACCTCACGATCAGCACCGATTGGTATTACACCTTCATAATCTGGAAAACGACCATCAATTAATTTTGAAGTAAACGTTACGTCAAAACATTTTACTCGAAGATGATTACGAGCAATTTCTAATTCAATTTGGCGATCGCCACCCTCCAACAAACGTTGTAATTCAATTACACCTTTACGCGGCAGAATAATCTGGCGTTTAAAATGTTTACCTTCTTTACCTTGTTCCAGTTCAGTTTCACACAGCGCTAAACGATGACCGTCAGTAGCTACACAACGTAATGCAGTATCACGTAAATCAAACAATAAACCATTTAAGTAATAGCGTACATCTTGTTGAGCCATGGCAAAAGCAGTACGTTCAATCAATTCCTTCAATAAAACTTCAGCAATAATAATATGTTCCGTTGCTTCTACTTTATCTATAAAAGGAAAGTCATTAGCTGGCAGGGTAGTCAACGTAAACCGACTCCGACCCGCTTGTAAACTAATCTTGTTGTCCGATTGAGATACAGTTACTTCACTACCTTCTGGTAAAGCTCGAACAATATCAAAAAGTTTACGCGCTGGGATAGTAATTTCCCCCTTCTCTGCATCTTCAATTATTATTCGTGAAATCATTTCAACTTCAAGATCGGTGCCAGTTAACGATAATTTATCTTCATCCACTTGTATTAGAAGATTAGCCAAAATAGAACGTGTTTGACGTCGTTCTACCACGTTTACAACGTGAGTTAATGGTTTTAGGAAAGTTTCGCGCTGTAATGTAAAACGCATCTGATTCCGTGCCTCTATGCTTTTTAGTAAATATATAAGCTATGTGGTGGTGGTGTTAGACTTTTGTGTGGGAAACGTATCTAACGTGTTGTTTAGTTTGTTCTTTTTCTCCGTCATAAATTCTTGGTCATCATGTTTAGATGATTTGGAGAATTTGTGGATAAATTTCTATATACAATCTATATCTTCTTTTATCCACAAGCTTTTACATCTCTTAAGAAAGACCATTCATTTTTGTAAATGGTGATCAAATATAGGGTTGAAAGCGCATTTATTCACTAAACTTACGTATAAGTTTGTCCCAGTCATCTCGTAATTTAGTTTCAGTTTCCATCAATAACTTGATTTGACGGCAAGCATGTAAAACCGTTGTATGGTCTCTACCAGCAAAAGCATCTCCAATTTCAGGTAAGCTATGTTCAGTCAGCTCTTTTGCTAATGCCATTGCCACCTGTCTTGGGCGTGCTAATGAACGAGTACGACGTTTTGAAAGTAAATCTTTGATCTGTAAACCATAATAGTCAGCTACGGTCTTTTGAATATTAGGGATTCCAATTGTTTGCTGCTGTGCACGTAATAAATCTCTCAAAGTTTCTTGTGAGAATTCAATAGTTACAGCACGCCCTGTAAAGTTTGCACGTGCCACCAAGGTATTTAATGCACCTTCTAAATCACGGACATTACTATGCATTTTTTTTGCAATTAAGAATGCAACTTCATCTGGGATTGTAGCACCACGTTCGCGTGCTTTAGCCAATACAATTGCTGCTCGAGTTTCAAAGTCAGGAGGATCAATAGCTACGGAAAGCCCCCAAGCTAAACGCGATTTCAATCGTGGCTCTAAACCATTTACTTCTCTGGGATAACGATCACACGTTAGGATAATTTGTTGTTTTCCGTCGAACAAGGCATTAAAAGTATGGAAGAATTCTTCTTGGGTACGATCTTTGCCAGCGAAGAATTGGATATCATCAATCAGCAGTGCGTCAATTTGGTGGAACTGACGTTTAAACTGGTCCATACTTTTATCCTGTAGAGCTCTTATCATGGCGCTAAAAAACTGTTCAGAACGGAGATACATTACTTTAGAAATCGGATTTATCTGCCTCATTACATTACCTGCAGCAAACATCAAGTGAGTTTTACCCAAACCAGTGCCGCCATAGAGTAATAATGGATTGTGAGTACGGTCTCCCGGCTTTTGTGCAGCTTGCCAAGCCGCAGCGCGAGCGAGTTGATTGCTTCGACCTTCAACAAAATTGTCAAAATTATAATGTGTGTCCAGGTTCCCATTAAATGGTACTGTCGAAGAGACACGGTCTGTAGTTTCTACGGGTAGTTCTGTTGTTTTAGGCCGTGAACCAATCGCCAGCACTACCTCACCAATGCCTGCAAAATAAGATAACAATTCGCGAAGACGTGCTAGGTATCGTTCTTGTACTAGTTCAATAACAAAAGGGTTGGGTGCGTAAAGGACCACACTGTCGCCACGTTGGTCAGCCTGTAAAGGTCTCAACCAAGTATGAACGTCTTCTGGTGGGAATTCAGTTTCAAGACGCTCCAGGCAACGGGACCAAGCTTCCAT